>NZ_JBFSSD010000073.1:0-19179 GCF_041466145.1 Vibrio sp. 10N.239.312.D08
CGCTTGTACGGTGGTGTGAGAGGACGGAGGCTGCGAGGCCTCCTCCTACTCGATTTTGTAAGATATTGAAAAATATTGAGTTGCAAAAATAATTGAAAATAACCCCTTGAAACTATTTTGCTCAATCCATATATCTATTTGTGAAGAGGATGACTGTCTTGCTCTACAAGAGAAGAAACAGAACCTTCATTACCGCTAACGAAGTATCGCTCAATAGAGGATAACTTTGGCAGCACACAACTTAAAAATTGATTCATTGCCATGTCCCAGCGTTGTCGCCAACAGAGGTGAAACCCGAGGAATGCGAATTGAATCTCTTAGCTGTTTACTTGGTCTCATACACAGGTTCGATCTAAGTAAAATTCGCAGCTAAGACTATTGCTTACTAAAAGGATAGCATTATGAGAACTGTAGATTTCACTCCACTTTACCGCAACGCAATCGGCTTCGATCGTCTATTCAACATGATGGAAGCGAACACATCGAAGAATACTTCTGGCGGTTACCCTCCATACAACATCGAGCAAAAAGACGAGAACAACTACCGTATCACTATGGCTGTTGCTGGTTTTGCTGATGACCAATTAGATCTGACTCAGAAAGAGAACATGCTAATTGTTAAAGGTGAGCGTAAACCTGAAGCAGAAAAAACCTATGTGTATCAAGGTATCGCAGAGCGTGATTTTGAGCGTAAATTCCAACTTGCAGATTACGTAAAAGTAGTAGGAGCAAGCATGGAAAATGGTCTTCTTCACATCGACCTAGAACGCGAAATCCCAGAAGCGATGCAACCACGTAAGATTGCTATTAATGGGAATAGCTTACTAGAAGGCTAATCCCCGTCATACTTGAAGCTACAGCGTTGTTGACTTCGTAAATTCCCCGGATCGCCGGCCGCCCAAATCACATAGGTTCCCTATGCTCATAGGGCTGAATTGCTTGTGTTTTGTGAAACGAATGGTCGCCTAGCTGAACCCTCAATTATTTAGGGTATTCAAGTGACAAACATCATCGGGAAGTAAAAGTGAAAGAGCACCTAATGAGGTGCTCTTTTTGTATTTGGTCTACGGTAAGCTAAAAGCCCTGATTACTACTCTGAGTAAGCCTTTTTCACTTCTTCAGCAATGATAGCAATACCTTTCTGCATCGCTTCATCGTCTTGTACGTAGTTCATACGCAAGCACTGGTGAGCATGATCCCACTCGTCTTCTTGACCGATAAAGAAGTATTCACCCGGAACAATCAATACGCCGCGAGCTTTAAGGCGGTCGTACAGTTCCATTGTGGTGATCGGTAGTTCATCAAACCATAGCCATAAGAAGATAGCGCCTTCAGGTTTGTGAATACGGAAGCGAGGGTCTTCGATAGCGTCTTGTAGCAGCTCAACCGCACGTAGCGATTTATCTTTATAGAAAGGTTTGATCACCTCACTGCTCAAGCGTAGTAAATCGCCTTTTTCAATCATGTGATTGGCAATCGCAGGGCCGACGCTGTTTGGCGCTAAGCTGATGATGCCATTCATGTTGGTCAATGCTTGTGTTACTTCTTCACTCGCAATTACGATACCGCAACGCACACCCGGCAAACCAAGCTTAGAAAGGCTCATGCACAGAATCGTATTTTCATTCCAGAGCGGTTCGACATCTTCAAAGATGATGTTAGGAAACGGCAGGCCGTAAGCATTGTCGATCAGCAGTGGGATGTTGTTTTCACGCGCCAGTTTATCCAGTTTACGCACTTCTTCGTCGGTCAGTACGTTACCCGTTGGGTTGGTTGGACGAGATGCACAGATAGCCGCGACTGAGTCATCAACCTTTAGTTGTTCAAAATCAACGTGGTATTTAAACTGACGGTTTTCTAGCAGTTCGATCTCTGGGTGGTAAGAGATAAAAATATCGTCATCAATACCCGCGTCGCCGTAGCCGATGTATTCCGGTGCGATCGGCAGTAGGATTTTCTTATGTGAGCCGTCAGGCTGTTGGCCTGCTAGCAGGTTGAATAGGTAGAAGAAGCCACTTTGACTGCCATTAGTCAGGCTGATGTTCTTCTCGCTGATGTCCCAACCGTAGGTCTCTTTCAGCATTGCCGCTAACGATTTGATGAAGCTGTCTTTACCCTGCGGACCATCGTAGTTGGCGAGGGCGGCGATGAGTTCTCCACTGGCGAGCATGTCGGCACTGGCTTGGTTAAAGTAATCGAGCATGGCAGGGATAGCGGCTGGGTTGCCACCACCGAGCATGATAGCGCCAGGAGTGCGCAGGCCATCATTCAAATCATCCATTAAACGAGTGATTCCAGAGTATCGATTAAACTTTTCACCAAACTTAGAGAACTGCATTACTAATTTTACCTAATTCATTGTGATTGCTTGTTACGTGTCATTAAGGCAGACCTTATGTCTGCCATCAGTGTATTCCTTGAACATACCGCAATGTTTTTGCGACGCATAGCGCCAAATGCTCTAACACGTAAAAAACTTCTATAAAGTTTGGTTAATGAGTGACAGCTTGCTTATTGAACGTACCTTTAGCGATAAAAAAAGGAGAAGCCTAAGCTTCCCCTTTAGTTTCTGGTGTTTATGTTAATGAAGGTTTAGTTCGAACCGGTATAAACGACTAATACCTTGTCATCTTGGTATTGGCGTTCGAACGCATAGTAGCCCTTGCTGTTACGGATGATGTGCTTACCCTGAGCAACGGCTGGGTGGCGTTGGCGGAATTGGCCAAGCGCTTGCCAGTGTTCTAGCAGCTCTGCACGTTCGCCAGTGATTTGATCCCAAGGCATGTCTGAGCGTGTGCCTTGCATTGGATCAGAACCCGTTGGGCCAAAGTCTCGGGCGATTTCATCGCCGTAATAGATCTGTACCGCACCGGGAGCCAGCATCAACGCGTTTGCAGCTTTGGTTTGTTTTGCAAAGTCACTGCCATGTTGTGTCCAGAATAGCGAGGTGTCGTGAGACGAAAGGTAACTCAGTACGTTGAACTCGCTGTCGTTGTTGATCTTCTCTGCGTATCGAAGGTAATCAGCATCAAGATCGGATAGGCACTTGAGCGCCTTTGGTGCGATATCACTCTGGAATTCAAAGTTGATGATCGAATCAAATCCGTTAGCGAAGTAATCTGATTTGACCACGCTGTGTGCCCATACTTCGCCAGTCATCCAGAAGGGTAAGTCATCCAAGGCCTTGTCTGGGTTGTTTTGTTTCCACTCGGCAAGTGCCTGGTTGGTGCTCTCTTTCAGTTCTGCCCATGCTTCGAGTTCAACGTGTTTAGCGGTATCGACCCTGAAACCATCGACACCATATTCGCGCACCCAATCCGATAACCAAGTGATTAAATGGTTACGAGGTGTTTTAAGTTCATCGGTCGCGCTGGTGGACTTATTGCGATAGAAATTAGGCAGCCCGATTGTCTCTGTCGACTCTGTTTTGAAATCGGGCAGATGCGCCAAAGACATGGTGAGGTTATTGTAGCCCGGAGAGTCATAGGCGCCGATATCGCTGCGTAGCCAAGCTTTGCCCCACCACTTTTCCCACGCTTCTTTGTCGCTGTAAGAGATGTAGTTGTTGAAGTAGTGCCAGTTCTGACCTTTGGCAGGTTGCCAATCTGTCCAGTTTTCGCCAAGTGTTTGTTTGGCTTCTTCGTCAGTTAGGTTGAGCTTACCAAAATCAAACTCTTGCATGTCGGCAAGCGTCGCATAGCCGGTGTGGTTCATTACCACATCCCAAACAACACGAATGCCTTTGCTATGCGCGGTATCGATGAAGGTTTTTAGCTCGTCTTCGGTGCCCATGTTGTCATCGAGCTTGGTCCAATCTTGATGGTAGTAGCCGTGGTAGCCGTAGTGTTTGAAGTCACCTCGATCACCGCCGCCAACCCAGCCGTGGATTTGCTCTAACGGAGACGTTATCCAGATAGCATTAGCACCGAGTGATTCTATGTAATCGAGTTTTTCGGTTAAGCCTGTCAAGTCACCACCGTGGAAGGTGCCGATTTCGTCTTGTCCATCTTGGCTGCGACCGTAACTGTTGTCGTTATCAGGATTACCATTGTGGAAACGGTCAGTCATTACGAAGTAAACCGTGGCGTTATCCCAACTAAAGTCAGCTTTGGTTTCTGGTTCTACTTTCTCAAGCAGCAGAACACCTTGGCTATTTTCTGCTGGCTGCATGGTGACGCTGCCATTCGTTACTGTGACTTGTTTGCCTGAAAGAGCGTCTCTAACCACGGTGCCATCATCAAAGGTTTGAGCAACGTCGATGATGGTTGGTTCGTCACTAGGAACCGGACAAGCAAAGCTTTGTACTTGTTGTTGCTTCGGCTTTATCTGAACGGTCAGTTCATTGGTTTGTGGGTTGAGCATAAACTGATAGGTGTTAGCGCGAAAGATCTTGATATCTAATTCAGACTTCTCGGCGCAGTCGTCTAGGCGAAGGGGTTTATTGAATTTGATGCGGTTTTCTTCAGCCAGCGCATAGTTGGTGCCACAGGTATTTTGAGTATCGCTGATAGAGAAGGTATAGCTACCTTTCGCGAGTTCCTGTTCTGCAATCACGGTGCCTTTACCGGATGATTCGAATACGACAGTGTCGTTATCAATTGTCAGTAATAGGTTGTTGTCACTGGTTTGGCTGCATGCGCTGAGTGCGAGTATTGAAAGCGCGAGTACTGTTTTTTTCATTGTTCCCTTCCCCTGAATAAACAGGTCAGTTATAGCAAACAATGCCCTCTACAGTCTGAGTGCTGTTTCATTCAGTTAATCAATAAGACCTCTACAAACAAATGCTTGGTTCACAAAAACAAAAAGGGAAGCTTTCGCTTCCCTTTGGGTGTTTACCGTTAATTACTCAGAGTATGACTTAGAGTAATTGTCTCACTTGTGCTTATTTTTGCAGTAGAGAGATGTCAGCAATCTGTAGGAACAGGTTACGTAGGTTGTTCAGTAGCGTTAGACGGTTCTTCTTAAGCGCTTCGTCATCAGCCATAACCATTACGTTATCGAAGAATGCATCAACTGGTTCACGTAGATCAGCAAGCTTGCTTAGGGCTTCTTGGTAGTTACCTGTTGCGAATGCTGGTTCTAGTGCTTCCGTCATTACTTCAACGTTTTCAGCCAGTGCTTTCTCTGCGTCTTCTTGAAGAAGCGTTAGGTCGATTTCAGCTGGTAGCTCGCCATCGAATTTCGCAAGGATATTACCTACACGCTTGTTCGCTGCTGCTAGTGCTTCTGCTGCTTCCAGTTCACGGAAGTGAGAAACCGCTTTAACACGTTGGTCAAAGTCAGCAGGCTTAGTTGGACGACGTGCTAGTACCGCTTGGATGATATCAACGCTGAAACCAGCATCTTGGTACCATGCGCGGAAACGACCTAGCATGAAGTCGATAACGTCAGCTTCTACGTTTTTGTTAGTCAGCTTGTCGCCTAGTAGCTCTTTCGCTTTGCCGATCAGATCGGTTAGGTCTAGGTTATAGCCGTTTTCAACGATGATACGTAGCACACCTAGAGACGCACGACGAAGTGCAAATGGGTCAGAACCTTTTGGTGCTTGGCCAATACCGAAGATACCTACGATAGTGTCTAGCTTGTCTGCCATTGCTACTGCTGAAGAGATACCAGTGCTTGGTAGATCGTCACCCGCGAAACGAGGCATGTATTGCTCGTAAAGTGCCAGTGCAACTTGCTCGTCTTCACCGTCGTGAGTCGCGTAGTGCATGCCCATCACACCTTGAGTATCCGTAAATTCGAATACCATAGAGGTCATTAGGTCACACTTAGCCAGTAGGCCAGCACGTTTAGACTTTTCAACGTCAGCATCGATTTGCTCAGCAATGTAGCCTGCAAGCTCTGTGATGCGGTCTGTTTTGTCTTTTATTGTCCCCAATTGCTTCTGGAAGATAGCCTGGTCTAGTTCAGCAAGACGGTCGATAAGCGGGCGCTTACGGTCTGTGTTGAAGAAGAATTCAGCATCAGCAAGACGTGGGCGTACCACTTTCTCGTTACCTTCGATAACGTGACGAGGCTCTTTAGACTCGATGTTCGATACGAAGATGAAGTTCGGTAGTAGCTTCTTGTTGTCATCGTAAACAGGGAAGTACTTTTGGTCACCCTTCATGGTGTAAACCAAAGCTTCAGAAGGGACTTTTAGGAACTCTTCTTCAAACTTCGCTGTCAGTACTACTGGCCATTCAACCAGAGACGTTACTTCTTCAACAAGGTCATCTTCTAGGTCAGCTGTACCGCCAACCGCAGCTGCCGCTTTTTTCGAATCAGCAAGGATGATCGCTTTACGCGCTTCGTAATCTGCCATTACTTTACCGCGCTCTTCTAGGATCGCAGGGTATTGGTCAGCAGAGTCGATTGTGAACTCTTGTTCGCCCATGAAACGGTGGCCACGGATAGTACGAGCAGATGCTACGCCTAGGATTTCGCCTTCAACAAGCTCATCACCTAGTAGTACTGTCAGTGTTTTTACTGGACGGATAAATTGAATGTCTGAGTTACCCCAGCGCATTGCTTTAGGAATTGGTAGGCCAGCCAGTGCTTTCGCAGCAATGTCCATCACCAATTCTTGAACTGGTTTGCCAGCTACTTCTTGTTTGAAAAGAAGCCACTCGCCTTTGTCTGTTTTCAGACGGTCAGCTTGCTCAACAGTAATACCGTTACCACGAGCCCAACCTTGTGCCGCTTTGGTCGCGTTGCCTTCAGCATCGAATGCCACAGAAACAGCAGGGCCACGTTTCTCAACCACTTTGTCTGCTTGGCCTTCAGCCAGTGCAGTTACTTTAAGTGCTAGACGACGAGGTGCTGCGTACCACTTGATGCCTTCGTGAGAAAGCTCAGCCGTTTTAAGACCTGCTTCAAAGTTAGAAGCAAACGCTTCTGCTAGAGAACGAAGTGCTGTTGGTGGAAGCTCTTCCGTACCCAGTTCAATTAGAAAATTCTTCGCCATGATTATTTACCTTCCTTCTTACACATTGGGAAGCCAAGCGCTTCACGTGACGCGTAGTACGCTTCAGCAACTGATTTAGTCAGGTTGCGGATACGAAGGATGTAACGTTGACGCTCTGTTACAGAGATAGCTTTGCGCGCATCAAGGATGTTGAATGCGTGACCTGCTTTTAGAATGCGCTCGTAAGCTGGAAGCGGCAGTGGCTTCTCAAGCTCAAGTAGCTCTTTACACTCTTTCTCGCACTGGTCGAAGAAAGTGAATAGGAAATCTACGTCTGCGTGCTCGAAGTTGTACGTCGATTGCTCAACTTCGTTTTGGTGGAAGATGTCACCGTAAGTCACGTTAGAACCGTCTGGTGCTACGTTCCATACTAGGTCGTAAACAGAATCTACTTCCTGGATGTACATTGCTAGACGCTCGATACCGTAAGTGATCTCGCCAGTTACTGGCTTACACTCAAGGCCGCCAACCTGTTGGAAGTAAGTAAACTGAGTTACTTCCATGCCGTTTAGCCATACTTCCCAACCAAGGCCCCATGCGCCTAGTGTTGGGTTTTCCCAGTTATCTTCAACGAAGCGAATGTCGTGAACAAGTGGGTCAACACCAAGAACCTCTAGGGAGCCTAGGTACAACTCTTGGATATTGTCTGGCGATGGTTTTAGCGCTACTTGGAATTGGTAGTAGTGCTGCAGACGGTTCGGGTTTTCACCGTAACGGCCATCGGTCGGACGACGAGAAGGTTGAACGTAAGCTGTAGACATTGGCTCTGGGCCAAGTGCTCGTAGACATGTCATTGGGTGAGAGGTGCCTGCACCTACTTCCATATCTAGAGGTTGAACAATGGTACAACCGTTTTGAGCCCAGTAATCCTGCAGCGCGAGGATCATTCCCTGGAAGGTTTTGATATCGTATTTTTGCATAGTCAGGTTCGCGCGATTCTTTTAAATGAATGAGAAAAATAACCTCTGAGTATACCGAGATATTCGTAAAGCGAGTAGGGGTAATCTTGTTTAATTAGTGGTCTAAAATGTCGTTTAGTGGATTTTTTTGCCTTTAATGTTTGTTTTTCGGCACAAGTGGATATTTTGATAAGTTTGACACTTGTGTTTGAAAGCGTGGGTGATTAAAATCTCGCGGTCTTTGGGGAGTAGCTTACTTATTCATATCCTATTGAATGAGTTCGTTCGTCAACATAATTGATGCAAAATCATCATGGCGTTCGAGGCAACCACCACCTTGGTGGCGCTTAGCAAGACCTTAGACAAGCATCGTGAACCGGGATGGGGCGCGAGGTTTGTCTTTGGTTAAATATAATAATCTCCATCCCAAATGAGCATGTCGTGAGCGTTTTAGCAATTTCAATTACAACTGTCGCCTTAGCCGAGATCGGTGATAAGACCCAGTTGCTATCCCTTTTATTAGCCAGTCGATATCGAAAACCGATACCTATCATTGCGGCTATCTTCTTTGCCACCATTGCCAATCATGCCCTTGCAGCATGGCTCGGGGTCGTGGTTGCTGATTATCTTTCACCTGAAGTATTAAAGTGGGTGCTGGTGGTCAGTTTCATTGCGATGGCTGGCTGGATTTTGATTCCCGATAAGTTAGATGACGATGAACAGATCTCAAACCGAGGACCGTTTGTCGCCAGTTTTATCGCTTTCTTTATTGCTGAGATCGGCGATAAAACCCAAATTGCGACCTCTATCCTAGGGGCTCAATATGCGGATGCATTAGCGTGGGTGATTCTGGGTACAACCATTGGTATGTTGCTGGCAAATGTGCCTGTGGTGATCATCGGTAAGCTCTCTGCGGATAAGATGCCTCTTGATCTGATTCGTAAGATCACAGCCTTGCTATTCGTGGGCTTAGCTATCGCTGCGGCTTTCTATTAACAGGTGGTATTGAGTCTTATTATACTCAATCAGTAGAGTAATGTGTTGTAGGTCATACTCTTACAGTATTGTGGGGTTTATCGAGCGAATGGACATATAACTGTCATACTTGTCATGATATTTTAATCTTGTGAGTTAAGAACACGAGGGCATGATTATGTTGACGCGTTATATGGGTATTACTCCACAAAGCCAAAGTTATCTATTTACTTTTGGTCTTGCACTTACACTGTTAGGCATGGTGTTGACGGACATGTGGCTGCCAATGGTCGCGGGTGCCATCATCATGACTGCACTTGCGGTAGAGGCTTGGATTCGGGTCGCGCATATTATTCCGATGCGCAAAGATATCCGAGAAATTCAGCATCAGCTGGAGCATCTGCAAAACAAATCTAGAAGCGAATAAACAAAAAGCCGCTCGTACTCTGAGTTCTGTTTAAGAACATAAGGTACGAGCGGCTTTTTTGATACTTGATAGTCGGTGGGGCGTTACGCCTCCAATCCCTTTCTGATCAAATACTGGTAAGGCAACGTTTCTGTTGCTTGGCCTACCAACTGGTGATCCATGAATCGACAAAAGCTCGGAATATCTCGAGTTGTCGAAGGATCGTCAGCTTTTACCAGTAACACATCGCCATCCTGCATGTTTCTAATTGTCTTCCTGACCATCATTACTGGTTCCGGGCAACGCAGGCCTTCAGCTTCTAAAGTATGGGTTGCCAGTTCAGGTTTGAATGTCATGGTTTGTATCTCTATATCTATCTAACGAGTGAATAATACGTCTGCAGAAAAAATATGCAATAAGTGCTTGGCAAACAGAATCATTTCCTATAACTTAGTTAACAAGTTGATAACAACTTGAAGCAAAGGCAACTAGCTAAGGAGTGGCGATGTTGACAGGATTAGATAGATTAACAATTTATTCGGTTCTCTGTTTTATTTCTTTTTGTGCGTTAGTACTACGCTCATCGACAGAGACCTCACTGATGCCTATTTTTGGCATAGTAGCAACGATTATTGGTATTTGGGTAGAGATGCGCCGTTGGCAAGGCATAGCCGAAGAGCAAGAGCACTAACCCAAATACAGCAAGCGAATTCCGACACGACAACATTCCGACACTATCCCCAAATTTTCTTGGGCTTCCCCGCGTAATTGCGGGATTTTTTTTATCTAAAGCATGCTATAAACAACTTAGTGACTAATGGCAATCGTATACAGCTAGGTAAGTGGCGTGGAATTAGAAGACATCTATCGTAGAGACCTTAATTTATTGGTCGCTTTAAAGGTATTGATTGAAGAGGGCAGCGTTAGCCAGGCTGCGCTTCGTCTTAACTTGAGCCAATCCGCAACCAGTCGAGTATTAGGGCGTTTAAGAGAATTACTAAACGATCCGTTGTTTACACGTCAAGGTCAGCACCTTATTCCTACCAAGAAAGCACTCGAGATCAGTCAGCGTATTGATCAGCCTTTGGAGTCTTTTCGCCAATTGCTGAGTCCGAGTGACTTTGACCCTTACTATTGCAGCGAACGTTTTCTGATCGCTACCACCGATTATGCGATGCAAACCATCTTGCCTTATGCGTTGCCTAAGATTTATGAACAAGCACCCAATATCTCTTTGGAGTTTGCTCCGTTGCAGCATGAGCATTTGTTTAAACAGCTCAGCACCGAACGCGTTGATATGGCGATCTGTCGTCCGAGTGGCAGCATTGCACCACTTCATCAAGAAGTCTTGGGGCCGGTTGGTGTGTCGTGTCTGTTATCTAAAAACCATCCATTAGCCGATCAACCTTTAAGCCTTGAAGACTATGTTTCACTCCCACATGCGATGATTGCGATCAGTGATGGTGTTAAGGCTTTATTAGACAACGCGTTAGCCAATCAACAGCCTCGTAAAATGGTGTTGCGTGCTTATCACCTTGAAGCTGCATTGGCGATTGTCGATAGAATGCCGTTGGTGATTACTGTGCCTGCTGATTTGGCTTATTTGGTAGCAGAGCGTTATGACTTGGTTGTTAAGCCATTACCATTTGAATTTATGCCGTTTGATTACTCACTGATCTGGCACTCGCGTTGCGATTCTTCTGCTTCACAACAATGGTTAAGAAGAGTGGTAAAAGAAGAGTGTGGTGAGTTGATTCAAAAACGGATTGCGGATGTCGGTTTGGGTTAACCGGATCTGAGTCTGAGTTCACTTGACCCGAATGACAAAAACGCAAAAGGGCTGATAAAAATCAGCCCTTTGTTGTTTTGGGTTATCCAAGCCTAAAGCTGTTGCTTAAGGTTTGATAACTTTATGTTTGAGAGCCTATAGTTTAATGACTACGCGACCAGTGATTTGACCGTTAGTGATGTCTTCTGCTGCTTGAATTGCACCGTCTAAAGACACTTCTTTGGTTGCTTGAGCGTAGAAAGATTCTGGTAGTAGCTCAGCCAGTTGTTCCCACGCTTTAATACGTTTTTCACGAGGGCACATTACAGAATCAACACCTTGTAGGCGAACGTTACGCAGAATGAATGGCATTACCGTGGTTGGTAAGTCAAAACCGCCTGCTAGACCACACATCGCAACCGCACCGTTGTAATCAATTTGCGCCAATACTTTCGCAAGCACTTTGCTGCCTACCGTATCGATAGCGCCAGCCCACAGTTGTTTTTCTAGTGGCTTAGCTGGTTCTTCTAGTTCAGCACGCTCTACAATACGTGTCGCGCCTAGTGATTTAAGTAGTTCACCGTTTACAGAAGCACGGCCAGTCACTGCTGCCACTTTGTAGCCCAGTTGGTTTAGTAGAGTGATAGATACGCTACCTACACCGCCACTTGCGCCGGTAACTAGGATTTCACCGTCTTCAGGCTTGATGCCAGCATCGACAATAGCTTGAACACAAAGCATTGCTGTGAAGCCTGCTGTACCAATCGCCATTACTTTCTTAGCGTCTAGACCTTTAGGCATCGGCACTAACCAGTCACCGTTTAGGCTTGCTTTCTCAGCCATGCCGCCCCAGTGACCTTCACCAACACCCCAACCAGTTAGAACCACTTCGTCGCCTGCTTTGTAGCGAGGGTCATCAGATTGTGAAACCACACCAGAAAGGTCGATACCAGGAACCATAGGGAAGTTGCGAACAATGCGCCCTTTACCTGTAATCGCCAAACCATCTTTGTAGTTCAAAGAAGAGTAGCTAACATCAATCTTCACGTTACCTTCTGGTAATTGAGATTCTTCAATTTGAGAAACTGACGCGATAGTTTTTTTGTCTTCTTGGTTTAGTACAAGTGCTTTAAACATGATCTGCTCCGTGGAGGAATATTAGGAAACTGAAGTAACTTTAGTTGAATCATCCGAGAAAAAATAATGAAACATCAACATTGAATATATGCGTTTTGTGCATAGATGTCAGGGTTGGTTTTTCTCTCGTTGAGTTAGCTGAACACAATCGATGCATTGTTGGATGCCAAGCAATAAAAAGTGCAGCTATATAAATATAGCTGCACAAAAGATTACCCTTCAAATATTACAGTCAGTAAACGCTATGGGCGTTCAAATACCGTTGCAATACCTTGGCCTAAACCAATACACATAGTCGCCAAGCCGTATTTCACGTCTTGTGCTTCCATCAGGTTGATTAGCGTCGTCGAGATACGAGAACCAGAACAGCCTAGTGGGTGACCCAGAGCAATCGCACCGCCGTTAAGGTTTACTTTCTCGTCAACAACATCCAGTAGACCTAAGTCTTTAGCACAAGGTAGAGATTGAGCAGCAAACGCTTCGTTTAACTCAATCACACCCATGTCTTCAATGGTTAGTCCTGCACGTTTAAGTGCTTTTTGGGTTGCTGGTACTGGGCCGTAACCCATGATTGAAGGATCGCAGCCAGCGATAGCCATAGACTTCACGCGAGCGCGAATCTTAAGGCCAAGTGCGTTAGCTTTCTCTTCGCTCATGATAAGCATTGCAGAAGCACCATCAGACAGAGCTGATGAAGTACCTGCTGTTACTGTGCCGTTTGCTGGGTCAAATACCGGACGCAGCTGGGATAAGCCTTCAACTGTTGTCTCTGGGCGAATGACTTCGTCGTAATCCAGAGTGAACAGAGAACCGTCTGCAGCGTGAGCTTCGGTTGGCAGGATTTCATTTTTGAAACGACCTTCAACCGTAGCTGCTTGAGCGCGAGCATGTGAGCGTGCTGCGAATGCATCTTGGTCTTCACGGCTAATACCGTGCATTTTGCCTAACATCTCAGCGGTTAGCCCCATCATGCCGGCCGCTTTTGCTACGTGTTTTGACATGCCTGGGTGAAAATCAACACCATGGTTCATTGGTACGTGGCCCATGTGCTCCACACCACCAATCAGGCAGATTTCAGCATCACCAACCATGATAGAGCGAGTTGCATCATGCAAAGCTTGCATAGATGAACCACATAAACGGTTGACTGTTACAGCACCAATCTCAATCGGTAGACCAGCAAGCAAGGCAGCGTTACGTGCAACGTTGAAGCCTTGCTCTAGTGTTTGTTGTACACAACCCCAGTAAATATCTTCAATTTCGACAGGGTTTACTTCTGGGTTGCGCTCTAAAATGCCTTTCATCAAATGTGCAGACAGATCTTCAGCACGAGTGTGACGGAAAGCTCCACCTTTGGAACGTCCCATTGGGGTGCGAAGGCAATCAACAACAACTACATTTTTCATTTTGCTATTCCTTTTCCAAATGTGGGTTACAGAGAACTGGCTTGTTGGCTGTCGTAAAAGCTTTCGCCCTTCGCTGCCATATCAAGCAATAGCTGAGGAACTTGGTACATTGCACCTAAGTCTTGGTAGCCTTTCGCCATTTCAACGAAGTTACCAATGCCCACACTGTCTAAGTAGCGGAATACGCCGCCTCTAAATGGAGGGAAGCCTAAACCGTAAACCAGTGCCATATCCGCTTCTTGCGGTGTCGCGATAATGCCTTCTTCTAGACAAAGCACCACTTCGTTGATCATTGGAATCATCATGCGCTGGATAATTGTTTGGTCATCAAAATCTTGTGGTGCTTGACATACGTCAGCCAAGATAGGAAGAATGTCTTCAGAGAAGGTCTTCTTCGGACGACCACGCTTGTCTACGCTGTATGTGTAGAAACCGCTACCATTTTTCTGACCGTATTTTTCAGCAACGTAAAGTGCATCAATCGCATCACGACCTTCTTTGCCCATACGCTCTGGGAAACCTTGCGCCATCACAGCTTGTGCGTGGTGTGCAGTGTCTAGGCCTACAACGTCTAGTAAGTAAGCCGGGCCCATTGGCCAACCGAACTTGCGCTCCATCACTTTATCGATCTTAGTGAAATCAGCACCGTCGCGTAGCAACATGCTGAAACCGCCAAAGTAAGGGAAAAGTACACGGTTAACGAAGAAGCCTGGGCAGTCGTTAACAACGATTGGGGATTTACCCATCTTCGCTGCGTAAGCAACCACGCGATTGATGGTCTCTTCTGAAGTTTGTTCACCACGGATGATCTCAACCAAAGGCATGCGATGCACAGGGTTAAAGAAGTGCATGCCACAGAAGTTTTCTGGGCGCTTCAGTGATTTCGCTAGCAGGTTGATCGGAATTGTAGAGGTGTTTGATGTTAGAACCGTGTCTTCACCAACCAAACCTTCCACTTCGCTCAGTACTGCTGCTTTTACTTTCGGGTTTTCTACTACTGCTTCAACAATCACATCCGACTGTTCTACACCCGCGTAATGCAGGCTTGGAGTAATAGAAGACAGAATACCTGCCATCTTGAATCCATCTAAGCGACCGCGTGATAAGCGTTTATTCAACAGCTTAGATGCTTCGTTCATACCTAGATCAAGCGATGCTTGTGCGATGTCTTTCATCATCACTGGCACGCCTTTTAGAGCTGATTGGTAAGCAATACCGCCGCCCATGATACCTGCACCAAGTACGGCTGCACGCTCAGTTGCTTTGTTTGCTGACTTACCCGCTTGTTTCGCTAAGCCTTTGATGTACTGGTCATTCAGGAATAAGCCAACTAATGCTTTTGCTTCTTCCGATTTCGCTAGCTTAACGAAGTGCTTACGTTCGATGTCGAGTGCTGCATCGCGATTGCTGCGTGCTGCTTCTTCAATCGCAATCACAGAAGTAATCGGAGCTGGGTAGTGAGGCCCTGCTTTTTGAGCAACTAAGCCCTTCGCCATGGTAAAGCTCATCATCGCTTCGAGTTTGCTTAGTGAAAGCGCTGATGTCTTTTGTTTACGGCGTAGCTGCCAGTCTAATTTTTCATTAGCAGCCAGAGAAACGGTATTGATTGCCGATTCTAGTAACTGGTCTGTTTCAACAATCGCATCTAACAAGCCAACTTTAAGCGCTTCATCTGCACGGCATGCTTTGCCTTGCGTGATAATTTCCATTGCGCTGTCAGCACCGATAACACGAGGTAGGCGTACACAACCACCAAAACCAGGCATGATGCCAAGTTTGGTTTCAGGTAGGCCAATGCTGGTGGTCTTGTCACCGATACGGAAATCGGTAGCGAGTACACATTCACAGCCGCCGCCAAGGGCATGGCCACGCATCATTGAAAGAGTTGGGACAGGAAGGTCTTCGAGCTTGCTGAAGATTGAATTAGCGAATCTTAACCATTCATCAAGTTCTGCTTCTGGCTTAGCAAATAGGCCAAGAAATTCAGTGATGTCTGCGCCTACAATGAACGCGTCTTTGTTTGAAGTTAAGATTAAACCACGTAATCCTGCGTGAGCATTAAGAGCATCTAACGCTTTATCTAGTGATTCTAAAGTAGCAAGGTCGAGTTTGTTTACAGAGGCTGGTGCACAGAAGCTTAATTCCGCAATACCATCTTGTAATTCCTTTACCTGTAGGGTGTTAGCTTGGTAAATCATTGTCTATCTCCATGACATACAATCCACGATTGTTTGAGAGAATCTTGTTATCTTTCTATTATTGTAGAATACCTGGTAAGACCAGTTATCTTAGTCTGTACCTCTGCTTGATTAATTTCAATACATTTTTTAAACAATTGTTTAACATTGTGCGATAGCACAGATCCTCTAACCCTTATTATTCACGCGTGATACACTTCGTCGCTCTTATTAACTAAGTTAACGATATGAATGAACAGCCTTATTTAATACCTTCTGCGTCGGCTCTGTTTGAAGAAGAGATAAAAAAGAGCGTCTTTATTACGCATCTTGCTCATACTCCAAGTGTTGAAGCTGCAAAACAGTTCGTAGAACAGGTGAAAAAAGAGCATTCTTCAGCACGACATAACTGTTGGGGTTTTGTTGCTGGTCGACCTGAAGACTCAATGCTTTGGGGTTTCAGTGATGATGGTGAACCCTCGGGTACAGCGGGTAAGCCTATCTTGGCGCAACTATCGGGCTCTGGTGTCGGTGAATTAACGGCTGTTGTGACGCGCTACTCTGGCGGAATTAAGCTTGGAACCGGCGGTTTGGTTAAGGCTTACGGCGGTGGCGTACAACAAGCTCTCAAGCTGCTTCAAACTATCGAGAAAAAAATAACCACAAAATTACGGCTAGAGTTAGACTATGGCTTTGTGCCGATCGCACAATCCATCATGGCTCAGCATCAGGCTGTTGAGGTCCAAGCGGATTATGGTGTTCAAGTTGAGCTTATTATTGAAATAGAGCTCCTTCAGGTAGATTCGTTTACCCAAACCATGATCAATAAAAGCGGTGCTAAGGCACTGGTAACGAAAGTCAAAGACAACTAGGAAGTGTGAAGCATTTCGCTTCGTTCAATAGCTCATGCAATTTCGCTCAATTATTCGAATCGTCGGATTATTATTAGCACTTTTTAGTGTATCAATGCTTGCTCCTGCGCTCGTCGCACTGATCTATCGAGATGGTGCGGGTGTGCCATTTGTGACGACCTTCTTCGTTCTCTTATTCTGTGGAGCAACTTGCTGGTTTCCAAACCGACGTTATAAGCATGAATTGAAAGCGCGTGATGGCTTTTTGATTGTTGTTCTGTTTTGGACGGTAATCGGTAGTGCGGGTGCGCTGCCGTTTTTGATCGCCGATAACCCCAAT
This sequence comes from Vibrio sp. 10N.239.312.D08, assembly GCF_041466145.1. Lineage (NCBI taxonomy): Bacteria > Pseudomonadati > Pseudomonadota > Gammaproteobacteria > Vibrionales > Vibrionaceae > Vibrio > Vibrio sp. 10N.239.312.D08. Next base: position 16,909 of record NZ_JBFSSD010000073.1, read on the forward strand.
GTGTCGGTAACCGATGCTTTCTTCGAATCCTTCTCTGCATTAACTACGACAGGTGCGACCGTAATTGTCGGCCTCGATGATCTGCCTAAGGCGATTCTTTTTTATCGTCAGTTCCTACAATGGTTTGGTGGTATGGGTATCATCGTATTAGCGGTAGCTATCCTCCCTGTTCTGGGTATCGGTGGTATGCAGTTATATCGTGCTGAAATCCCGGGTCCAGTAAAAGATAGCAAGATGACTCCGCGTATTGCTGAAACGGCAAAAGCGCTTTGGTACATCTACCTGAGCTTAACCATTGCTTGTGCAGTGGCGTTTTGGCTTGCTGGGATGAGCTTCTTTGATGCCATCAGTCATAGCTTCTCTACTATTGCGATTGGTGGCTTCTCGACTCACGATGCGAGCATGGGGTATTTCAATAGCCCTGCGATCAACATGATTACAGTTGTGTTCCTTCTTATATCCGCATGTAACTATTCGCTTCACTTTGCTGCATTTGCTTCAGGTGGTGTGCATCCTAAGTATTATTGGAAAGATCCTGAGTTCCGCGCCTTTATCTTTATTCAGGCAGTACTGTTCTTGGTTTGTTTCTTATTACTGCTCAATCATCACTCTTATGATTCGTACTACGATGCTTTCGACCAAGCCTTGTTCCAAACCGTGTCTATCTCTACGACCGCGGGTTTTACAACGACGGGTTTCTCAGAGTGGCCATTGTTCTTACCCGTACTGCTTTTGTTCTCTTCTTTTATAGGGGGATGTGCAGGTTCTACGGGTGGTGGTATGAAAGTGATTCGAATCTTACTACTTACTCTGCAAGGTGCTCGTGAAATGAAGCGTCTTGTTCACCCACGGGCTGTCTATACCATCAAGGTTGGCGGTTCTGCACTACCACAACGTGTTGTAGATGCGGTCTGGGGCTTCTTCTCTGCATACGCATTAGTGTTTGTGGTTTGTATGCTGGCTCTTATTGCAACTGGTATGGACGAGTTGAGTGCTTTCTCTGCGGTAGCGGCGACATTAAATAACCTTGGCCCGGGCCTTGGTGAAGTCGCGGTGCACTTTGGCGATGTGAACGACAAAGCAAAATGGGTACTTATCGTATCTATGCTGTTTGGCCGATTAGAAATCTTCACCTTATTAATCTTATTGACCCCTACGTTTTGGCGTAGCTAAGGACAACATTGTGGCAAAAGCTCTATTTTTGTATTCAAGCCGTGAAGGGCAGACCAAGAAAATCTTGAACTATATAAAAGAAGAAATGAGTGAGTTCGAATGTGAGCTTCAAGATCTGCACACTATTGGCAAGGTGGACTTTGCTCAGTACGACAGAGTGTTGATTGGCGCATCGATTCGTTATGGCCACCTTAATAAGAAGCTATATCAATTTATTGATGCCAACCTTACTCAGTTGCAATCAAGCAAGGTTGCGTTCTTCTGTGTTAACTTAACGGCGCGTAAAGAAGACCAAGGCAAAGATACACCAGAAGGCAGTGCGTATATTAAGAAGTTCCTTACCAAGTCTCCATGGCAGCCGACTTTAATCGGTGTATTTGCAGGTGCCCTCTATTACCCACGTTATAACTGGTTCGATAGAACCATGATCCGCTTTATTATGAATATGACAGGTGGTGAAACGGATACAACGAAGGAAGTTGAGTACACAAACTGGGAAAAAGTCTCTTTGTTCACTGAAAAACTGAAGAATATGTAAGATAAAAGCCTACTTTTGAGGCGTTTTGAGTTCTTTTTAATCGAACGAATAAAAAAACGAAAAAAACTTAAAAAAGGGCTTGCCAGTGTGATCGAAATCTCTATAATGCCACCTCGCTGACACGGGATGGCTTCTTAGGAAACCAGAACGAATCAGCAAGCCAAATTAGCCAAGCCAAGCGCTTGAAAAAAGTTTTGAAAATAGTGGTTGACACTAAAACTTAAATCGCTAAAATGGCCGTCCGATTTGAGCGAAGCTCAAAAAGGAAAAGCTCTTTAACAATTTAAACCTATCAATCTGTGTGGGCGCTCGTTGATGAATATCAAAAATTGATTCTTAGGAATCACATTGATTTCAATGAACTGAGTGACCAATCGATAATTTATTATCGGCACAGTCAATTCATTATCATTCTGTTGGAATGGTAATAGCTTTAGAATTACTTTTTGTAGTTTTGAAGTCAGTATTCGTTGAGTCACACCTATTAATTTAGGTAATCAAAACTTTAAATTGAAGAGTTTGATCATGGCTCAGATTGAACGCTGGCGGCAGGCCTAACA
>NZ_JBFSSD010000074.1:0-18914 GCF_041466145.1 Vibrio sp. 10N.239.312.D08
TTCACAAAGTAAGCCTAAATTGATGTTTTCCCATAAGCCCATCAACTAGGTTGTTCTCTTAACTCTCGAAAGAGGTAAGAAGAATATGGTGGAGGGAGACGGATTCGAACCATCGAAGGCAGTGCCGGCAGATTTACAGTCTGCTCCCTTTGGCCACTCGGGAACCCCTCCAGGGTGTGTCTTACTCTTCACAAAGTAAGCCTAAATTGATGTTTTCCCATAAGCCCATCAATCAGGTTGCTCTCTTAACTCTTAAAAGAGGTAAGAAGAATATGGTGGAGGGAGACGGATTCGAACCATCGAAGGCGGAGCCGGCAGATTTACAGTCTGCTCCCTTTGGCCACTCGGGAACCCCTCCAGGGTGTTTTCCTAACTCATAATGGATAGGCTAAAGAGATGTTTTTCCCAACGCATCTCTCAAGTGCGGAGCGCATCATAGCAAACACGCTAAACCTGTAAAGGGTTTTTCTTATGGTTTTGTGTTAAATGCTGCCTTTTTGGGCAAAGATGGCGAAAAGTACGCATATTGCTCGTGAAGTGAACATCTGTACTAAGGTTTACGTACTGATAGATAACACCTTGAGGTAATTGGCTTTCTGTATTCTATTCATTGTGTCTAGAACGTGATGAAACGTAAATGGAATTTAATCTAGATTTACACTTCTTGACGTTACAGCATTCATCAGTTGATAGAATACGGTTAATTTCATTTATAGATAATAATACCAATCGTAGTAAGTAACTTGTCATTCTAGCTTGTTAAAATGCTCGATAACTGCGTTAGAATTTTTGATTGTAGGATAACTACTTATCTAAAATGCTGCCTTGTTCTCAAGCCTTTTCCCTACGCTATTTTTGACCACTGACTCACTGTGATTGGTATAAACCTTACTTGCAGACCATTATTATGAAGCGTAAATCTGTTTTAACCCTGCTTAGCTTGTCTATTCTTATGGCGTCTCCAGCCGTACTCGCTAAACGTATGGGCCCAAGCACTGTCACTGTTGTTACTGAGCAGGTTGATATTCACCAAGTTAGCCAATCTCTTTCGTTGGTCGGTAAGCTAGAAGCCGAGCAATCGGTAATGATCACTTCTGAAGTGGCTGGCAGAGTGGACTCTATCAACATTAAAGCCAATCAAGATGTCACTAAAGGACAGATGTTGGTTCAACTCGACGATGACAAAGCAAAAGCGGCAGTTGCAGAAGCGCAAGCTTATCTAAAAGACGAGCAACGTAAGCTAGCGGAATTTCAACGCCTAGTGAAACGTAACGCGATCACGCAAACTGAAATTGACGCTCAGAAAACGAACGTAGAGATTGCCAACGCTCGTTTAGCTGCTGCAAATGCCAATCTGAAAGATCTTCACATCAGCGCGCCATTCTCGGGCACTGTTGGTTTTATCGACTTTAGCCGCGGTAAAATGGTGACAGCAGGTACTGAACTCGTGACCTTAGATGACCTATCGGTAATGCAATTAGATCTGCAGATCCCGGAGCGCTACCTTTCTAAACTGTCTAGAGGTATGAAAGTAACGGCTCGCACTAGCGCATGGGGCGACACTCAGTTCACTGGTACTGTAGTAGGCATTGATTCTCGTATTAACGCTGAAACCTTGAACCTTCGAGTTCGAATCCACTTCGACAACAATAATGATTATCTAAAGCCAGGTATGTTAGTGGCGGCGGATATGGACTTCCCACCAGTGGAAGCGCCAATCATTCCAGTTCAAGCGCTTGAGTATTCAGGTACGAAGCGTTTCGTTTATGTTATCGACGAAGATAATAAAGCAACTCGTACAGAAGTTTTCCTTGGGGCACGTATCGATAACGAAGTCGTGATCGACAAAGGCATCGAAATTGGCCAGAAGATCGTGGTGCAAGGTATCGTGAACATGCGTGACGGCGTCTTGGTTCAAGAGCTTGCCGTTAATCGCCCAGCTGATGCAGCAAGTGATAAAAAAGCACAAGAAGGCGCTAACTAATGTTGTTATCTGATGTTTCTGTAAAGAGACCAGTAGCGGCCGTCGTATTGAGCCTACTATTGGTTGTGTTTGGTATTGTCTCTTTCAATAAGCTCGCGGTTCGTGAGATGCCAGATATTGAAAGCCCGGTAGTATCGATCAGTACTCGTTATGAGGGTGCGTCTGCCACCATCATTGAAAGCCAAATAACCTCCAACCTTGAAGACCAGTTATCCGGCATCAGTGGTATCGATGAGATCGAATCCACAACGCGTAACGGTATGTCGCGTATCACGATTACTTTTGAGCTTGGTTACGACCTCAATACCGGTGTGAGTGATGTTCGTGATGCTGTAGCTCGTGCGCAGCGTTCATTGCCCGATGAAGCCGACGACCCAATTGTTTATAAGAACAATGGTAGTGGTGAAGCTTCGGTCTACATCAACTTAAGTTCGACAGAGATGGACCGAACGCAGTTAACCGACTACACCGAACGTGTGTTGATTGACCGCTTTAGTTTGATTTCTGGCGTGAGCTCGGTGGATATCTCAGGTGGCTTGTACAAAGTAATGTACGTCAAGCTGAAACCTGCGCAGATGGCGGGTCGTGGTGTTACTACCTCCGACATCACATCTGCGTTGAACAGTGAGAACATTGAAAGCCCGGGTGGTGAAGTACGTAACGATGCGATTGTGATGTCGGTTCGTACTGCTCGTTCTTACACTGAAGCTGAAGATTTCGAATACCTAGTCGTTAAACGTGCCTCTGATAACACACCTATCTACTTGAAAGACGTAGCGGATGTTTACATTGGCGCAGAAAACGAGAACTCGACCTTTAAGAGTGACGGCGTTGTTAACGTAAGTATGGGTATCGTGCCTCAGTCAGATGCGAACCCACTTGAGGTGGCTGACTTAGTCCATAAAGAAGTCGAAGCAATTCAAAAGTTCTTGCCAGACGGTACTCGTTTAGCTGTCGATTATGACTCAACAGTCTTTATTGACCGTTCAATCTCAGAGGTATACAGCACACTCTTTATCACGGGTGGCTTGGTTATCCTTGTGCTTTACATCTTTATTGGTCAAGCACGTGCAACACTTATTCCAGCGGTAACCGTACCTGTATCTCTGATCTCGTCGTTTATTGCCGCGTACTACTTCGGTTTCTCCATCAACCTGATTACCCTGATGGCACTTATCCTGTCGATTGGTTTGGTGGTCGATGATGCGATCGTGGTGGTTGAGAACATTTTCCACCATATCGAACGTGGTGAGTCACCACTGCTTGCTGCCTATAAAGGTACTCGTGAAGTAGGCTTCGCGGTAATCGCAACAACGCTTGTATTGGTAATGGTATTCCTACCAATCTCGTTCATGGACGGCATGGTTGGCCTATTGTTTACCGAGTTTTCTGTATTGCTTGCGATGTCGGTGATCTTCTCGTCGCTAGTCGCATTAACGCTAACGCCAGTGCTAGGCAGTAAGATCCTTAAAGCGAACGTTAAACCAAACCGTTTCAATTTGTTTGTCGAGCGCGTATTTGGCAAGCTTGAGTCTGGATACCGCGCGGTATTGCGCCGTGCTCTTAACTGGCGTTGGGCCGCTCCAATCATCATTATCGCGTGTATGGGCGGTAGTTATGGCTTGATGCAACAAGTGCCGTCGCAACTGACGCCACAAGAAGACCGTGGTGTTATATTTGCGTTTGTTCGTGGTGCCGATGCAACCAGTTACAACCGTATGTCTGCCAACATGGACATCGTTGAAGAACGCTTAATGCCATTGCTTGGTCAGGGCTTCTTGAAGTCATTCAGTATTCAATCACCAGCGTTTGGTGGTAATGCGGGTGACCAAACGGGCTTCGTAATCATGATCCTAGAAGACTGGGATGAGCGTGACGTTACCGCACAAGAAGCGTTGAACGAAGTTCGTAAATCGTTGAACGGCATTCCAGATGTGCGTGTATTCCCGTTCATGCCGGGCTTCAAAGGTGGTTCAAGTGAGCCTGTTCAATTCGTACTTGGCGGTTCTGATTACTCTGAACTTCAGAAGTGGGCAGAGCTCTTAAAGCAAGCGGCTGAAGATTCTCCAATGATGGAAGGCGCGGACATCGATTACTCTGAGAAAACACCAGAGCTATTGGTAACCGTAGATAAGCAGCGTGCAGCAGAGCTAGGTGTTAGCGTTTCAGACATTTCAGATACGTTAGAAATCATGCTTGGCGGCCGCAGTGAAACGACCTTCGTTGACCGTGGTGAAGAGTACGACGTGTATCTGCGTGGTGATGAAAACAGCTTCAACAACGCGAACGATCTAAGCCAAATCTACATGCGAACTCAGTCTGGTGAGCTGGTTACACTTGATACGCTGACGCACATTGAAGAAGTGGCTTCATCGATTCGTTTGTCGCACTACAACAAGCAGAAATCGGTGACCATTAAAGCGAACCTAATGGAAGGTTACACGCTGGGTGACGCGCTCGATTTCCTTGATGAACAAGCGATTGAACAGCTACCGGGTGATATTTCAGTGAGCTACTCTGGCGAGTCAAAAGACTTTAAAGAGAACCAATCAAGTATCCTAGTGGTGTTTGCGCTAGCGATGCTGGTCGCATACTTGGTACTGGCCGCGCAGTTTGAAAGCTTCATTAACCCGCTGGTGGTGATGTTCACCGTACCTATGGGTATCTTCGGTGGCTTCTTAGGCTTGGTGCTGATGAGTCAAGGGCTCAACGTCTACAGCCAGATTGGTATGATCATGTTGATCGGTATGGTAACCAAAAACGGTATCTTGATCGTAGAGTTTGCTAACCAACTTCGTGACCGTGGTATTGAGTTTGAAAAGGCGATCATTGATGCTTCTGCTCGACGCTTACGTCCAATCATGATGACGGCATTCACGACGCTGGCTGGTGCAATTCCATTGATTACTTCAACGGGCGCAGGCTATGAAAGCCGAGTGGCTGTGGGTACGGTTATCTTCTTCGGTATGGGCTTCGCGACATTGGTAACTCTGTTCGTTATCCCTGCGATGTACCGACTGATTTCAGGATCAACACGCTCTCCGGGTCACGTGGAAGCGGAACTTAATAAAGAGCTTAGCCATGACAACGTGGGAAGAACCTCTCACGGTTAATGAACACGCACGATTAATGAACACGGAATAGTGTAACAATATTGAAAAGCCTGCGTTTGCTCCTAGCGAATTGCAGGCTTTTTTTGTATAACAAACAGAGCTCAACGAATTAATACAATAGATCGAATAAAGGAAAGTAAAGTGGCTGAATTTAAATACAAAGATCTTTCTCAAGAAGAACAAGATAAGCTGGATGCAGCAACCTTTCGTCGCCTGCTAGCACACCTAGATAACAATAAAGATGTGCAGAACATCGATCTGATGATCTTGGCTGGCTTCTGCCGAAACTGTTTCAGTAAATGGTACAAAGCGGAAGCAGAGCAACAAGGCTTAGACTTGGATATCGATGACGCTCGTGAGCGTGTATACGGCATGACTTACGATGAGTGGAAACAAAACCATCAACCAAAAGCGACGCCTGAACAACTTGCGGCATTTGAAGCGAAGCAGAAGCCAGAGTAATTTGTTCTCGTTAGTGGCTGATTAATAGAATGAATAAACAAAAAGGGCCCATCAAGGGCTCTTTTTTATTTCTAACTACCGGCTTATATGAACTTAAGCCAACTCACTCGTTTGAGAGAAAGCTTCTAGCTTCGCTGCATAAGGTTGTAGGTCTCCGATATTCAGATTTACCCACTCGTCATTGAAGTAAGTGTCTAGGTAACGCTCACCACTGTCACACAGTAAAGTCACGATAGAACCTTTTTCTCCACGTGCTTTCATTTCACTGGCTAATTGAAGCACACCGTACATGTTAGTCCCGGTTGATGCGCCGACCTTGCGACCAAGAATGTCAGATAACCAATGTGTCGTTGCGATACTTGCTGCGTCTGGGATTTTACGCATTTCGTCAACCACACCAGGAATGAAGCTTGGTTCTGCTCGTGGGCGACCAATGCCTTCAATCTTGCTGAATGTACTACATTTCACGTTCGCATTGCCTGTTTGGAAGTATTCGTGGAATACAGAGTTCTCAGGGTCCACAACACAAAGCTTAGTTTCATGTTGTTGGTAGCGAATGAAACGGCCAATCGTCGCTGAAGTACCGCCAGTACCTGGGCTCATTACTACCCAAGCCGGAACTGGGTGATCTTCCATCTGCATTTGATTGAAAATCGAGTTCGCGATGTTGTTGTTACCACGCCAGTCGGTTGCGCGCTCAGCGTAAGTAAATTGATCCATGTAGTGACCATTCAATTCTTCTGCTAAACGGCGAGACTCATCGTAAATTTCATCTGAGCGGTCCACAAGATGCGCTTGGCCGCCGTAGAATTCAATTTGCTCGATCTTTTTCTTCGCTGTGCATTTTGGCATTACCGCGATAAATGGAAGGCCAAGTAGGCGAGCGAAGTAAGCTTCAGACACCGCAGTACTGCCCGATGAAGATTCAATGATCGTGGTTTCTGGGCCAACCCAACCGTTACAGATAGCGTATAAGAAGAGAGAACGCGCTAAACGGTGCTTTAAAGAGCCTGTAGGGTGTGTGCTTTCATCTTTAAGGTAAACATCAATGCCTTCGATACTTGGTAGATCGAGCTTGATAAGGTGCGTATCCGCTGAGCGTTGGTAGTCCGCTTCAATTTTACGAATCGCGTTGTTAATCCATTGATGGTCAGTGCACATAAACGTTCTCCTGATCGAGTGTAGGAATTCTTTGTAATTGGTATGGTTCTAATTTATCTATAATCGGAGAGAAAAACTTTGCCATATTTGCTTTGTTTTGCTTAAATTGTAGAAAATTATTCTCTTTAAATGCGATTTGGTGAAAGTGTGATAGATGCCGTAGATAAAAAAATATTAGGGTTACTGCAAGAAGACAGCACCCTGTCATTGAATGACATTTCTGAAGCGGTCAATCTCACCACAACGCCTTGCTGGAAAAGGCTTAAGCGCCTTGAAGAGAACGGCATTATTGAGAAAAGAGTGGCGTTACTGAATCCCGAAAAGCTCGATCTTTCTTTTACCGCGTTCGTATTGATTAAAACCAGTGATCATTCTCACGAGTGGTATGGTCGTTTTGTGAATACTGTGTCGGAGTTTCCAGAAGTGATGGAGTTCTATCGCATGGCTGGCGAATATGACTATATGATGAAGGTTCAGGTGAAAGACATGAAGTGCTTTGATGATTTCTACAAGCGCTTGGTGAATAGCATTGATGGTATCTCTAATGTGACCTCGACATTTGCGATGGAACCATTGAAGTACACGACAGCATTGCCGCTTTAAGCTGCGCCTAGTAATAGATTAACTATCGCTTTAGTTTAACTATCTTCTCAGTTTAGATCTCGTCTCTGCGATAAAGAAAAGGATTATTCATGTTTGCAAAAGTATCTACCGCTATCCAGCTGGTACTGGCGGTCGCCATTTTTTACTTGGGTTACACCATCTACTCATTGACTAATAAAGTCGGTGAAATCGTTGATACTTACCCGCAAGTTATCGAAGACATATCGGGCCTCACCAAAGGGCTCAAAGTAGAAGAGCTATTAGCGCTTGCAGAACATGTCAGCGATCTTGCTCCTCAGGTGTTAAACACTGTCGAAGAAGTTAGAAAGACGATCGATGATGTGAATCAAACCGTAGCCTCGGTCGACAACAAAATCCCTGCGATATTAGATGAAGTGAAAAATGTTCGAACGGAAGTCGAGCAGGTAAGAACCGATGTTATTCCACCAACATTAACTGAATTAAAGAGATACCGCGTAGACGTAATGCCACCAATGCTCGCTGAAAGTAAGTCTTACCGCGAACAGACTATTCCTGTCATCGTCACGGAATCTGAAATGCTACGAGCGGAAGTCCCAGGTATTTTGGCACAAGCTAATTTGTTAGCTGATAAGAGTAAGGAACTCGCTCAGGGAGCCGCTGAGGGCGCGGTGAAAGGCGTAGTGTTATCGCCATTTAACCTTCTACGAGACGCAGGTGATGGCATTAAAACGCGAGTTCAAGGCGAGTTTGAGCCAACGTTAGAAGTTGAGTAGGTTTTATTGATTTTTGCGTGACGAGTTTTCTTAAGCGTCATTAAAGAAAGAGGCTAGGTATTAAACCTAGCCTCTTTTTGTTTGTGCGTATTTGGGGCTTGTAAGAAGCGTTTATCCGCTATTTATTTGAGTGCTATTTAGTAAAACGCATCACACCTTCTTGTACTGCTGTCGCTACCAGCTCACCTTTCTGGTTGAAGATCTCGCCGCGCACTAGGCCGCGAGTGTTCGCTGCCGTTGGGCTTTCAATCGCATAAAGCAGCCATTCGTCCATTTTGAATGGGCGGTGGAACCAGATTGAGTGGTCAATCGTCGCCACTTGAAAATTTGGCGTCATGATAGAGACTTCATGTGGGTGAAGCGCCGTCACTAAGAATCCCCAATCCGATGCGTAGGCAAGCAGGTATTGGTGGATCAAGTGGTTGTCTGGCATCGCGCCATTCGCTCTTACCCAAAGGTATTGTTTCGCTTCCGTCTTCTTAGGTTTCAGTGGGTTTACCACCGTCACCGGACGCATCTCAATCGGCTTTTCGCCACAGAAGGTTTTGCGCAGTTTCTCTGGTAAGAATTCCGCAATGTGGCTCGCTAATTCAGTTTCTGAGGCAAAGTTCTCTGGTCCCGGAATATCAGGCATTGAAATCTGGTGCTCAAACCCTGGCGCATCGCCATGATAAGAAGCAGTGAGATAGAAAATAGGGCGGCCATTTTGAATCGCTTTTACACGGCGTGTGCTAAAGCTGCGTCCATCTCGTAGGTTCTCAACATCGTAAATGATTGGCTTTTCAGGATCGCCGGGAAACAGAAAATAACTGTGGAACGAGTGAACACTACGGTCGTCTTGAACGGTATAACGAGCAGCAGAAAGCGCTTGTCCCAATACCTGACCGCCGTATACCTGTGGTAGGCCTAGGTTCTCACTTTGCCCACGGAATAAACCTTCTTCCAGTTTTTCTAGCTGAAGTAAACTTAGTAATTCTTGTAAAGGTTGACTCATCGCCAGCATTCCTCTTCGTAAAATGGGTGTCAGATTATGGTGTTAATCATTTAGCTTAGTCAGATATCTGTCAATAAATCATAGGGTTTCAAGACAGAATATGAAAGCTCTCTTATAATTGGTGAGTAGATTTGCCGAGTCCGGCAAACATGTTGAGAGAAATTGAATATGAAAAAGGCTCTAATTCTTATTACGTCTTTAGTATCGTTTGGCCTACTTGTTGGTTGCCAAGCAACATCAGAAACGAGCGCTTCTCAAGAAGTGGTTGCAGAGAACACTCAAGTGATTTCAGGAACAGTAAGCTACCGTGAAAGAATTGCATTGCCAGAGAATGCAGTGGTTACCGTTACGCTAGAAGATATCTCACTGGCTGATGCACCATCGACGGTTATCGCAACTCAAGAGTTCACCACAGACGGTAAGCAAGTACCGTTCGCATTCGAGCTGAGCTACGACAACGACAAAATTAAAGCTAACCACCGTTACAACATGCGCGCATCGATTCATGTTGACGGTAAACTGCGTTTCATAACGGACACGATTAAGTCAGTAATTACTGATGTAGAAAATACACAGCAAGCAGACCTACGTTTGGTTGGTGTTCGTTAATCAGAAATCGATGCCACTGTTAAGGCATCTTGATTGGCTTAACTTAGCCAGTTGAATTGACGATTAGTGGCAGCTCTAGGGCTGCCATTTGTATATTCTGAGTTTAACTTTTCCTGCATCACTCACCTCAACCCCTTCTTTAACCAAATGCTGCTTTTGTCTGTCGAACGAATCAGCCTTTAAAGATATTTCACCCTTGCTGTTTATCACTCGATACCAAGGCAGTTTGCTACCTTCTGGCAGGTTACCCAGCGCTTTACCAACATGGCGCGCATAGCCCGGAAATCCTGAAAAACGTGCTATGTCTCCATAAGTTGTTACTTTCCCATATGGAATTTGGTGAATCACAGCAAAGATTTGGCTTAAAAATTGGTCCATACTAAATGTTCCTAGTTCATAAATACCAATCACAGTAAGTAAGTGTTCAAAAATAGCGCAGGGAAAAAGCTTGAGAGCAAGGCCGCTCTTTTTGATAAGAAGTTTTGATAAGTAGTTATTCTACAATCAAAAAATCTAACGAGGTTATCGAGTTTTTTAACAAGCTAGGGTGACCAGTTAATTACTACGATTGGTATGGTACCACGGATCGGTAGAAGGAGAGGGCTATGGTATTTACAACGTTTCAGTTCTTGATCACCACATTATTAGCGGTTGTTTGCGCGAGAGCAATCAGTTTAAGTGAGGGAGATATCCCGGTGCTTGCAATGGTAATTCCTGCTTTATGGATTTTACCGCAGGGGGGCATAGCAGGATTAGCTTTGCTTGTTTCCATGACCACTTATGGTCTAACCCTTCCTTTGCAGCCTATCACGCTGTCTGTCAGTGCGTGGGTACTATTCCCGTTATTGATGGTGGTCTTCTCAAGACGCAGTAGTTTGTCGGTCGTGATTATTTCCGGCTTGATTGTGACTACTTTGCAGGTCGGGATCATGGTGACACAATCAGCAGGCAAGCTTGAAGGTGTCCCGTGGGTTACCACACTTCAAACCTTATCAATCATCGTGATTTGGTGGGCGGCAAATCATCTTAAGCCTGCCAGCCGACACAGCTGGTGGTCATTAGGCTTAATACTTCCATTATGGATAGCCGATTTACCTTATGCCGCTTTGGTTGCCTTGTGTGTAACGGGCATCATGGCATCGATGGAAACGCTGACGCGCTTGAAAACCTTCCGCTGGAATAAACTACTGTGTTGGACACTGCCAACGGTCGGTTTTGCGGCTCTGGTGATTACTCCAAGCATCGAAGTACCGAGCCCAGTCTTTGTGGTGTGGTTGTGTCTATTAGGTACCGCGTGGATGACAGACTACATCATTCGCACAGAAGATAACGAAGACATCGATATCTAGTACTCCAGCAATCCAAACCTTCCAAATGCAGGTAAATGGTGAATTTACCTGCGATTTTCTAATGGTTTGAATAAAGGATAAGCACTTAGACCGCAATTGTTCAAAAATAGGGTGGAAGGGCTTGCAATGGTTGCTGTGATGCTTAATAATCCAATCACTCTTTGAGGCAAGCCTCTTAGAAAACGAATCTATGGGGGCCTGGTCCTCCCGCAACAATAGCTCGTGAACTCGGTCAGGCCTGGAAGGGAGCAGCCGCAGCGAGTGACTTGTGTGCCGGGATGTGGCTGGGTTCCCACCCCTTATGAAGCCTGCAATATATGTTATATCTATAGCATTGATATATGTACTAATTGCAGTATTCCGCCTTTAAAAGCCAGTCTGGATAAAACCAGAAAATGTCATATCAGTACCAGAAAATGGCAATCTAGTACAAAAAAGTGTCCTATACTCAAAACGGTTGTAATTTTACATCGTTGAGGGACGTTATGTATGTACGTAATCTAAGAAAGCCAAGTCCTACCAAAAACGTCATCAAGTTCTCTAGTCCTAAAAATAACGACATGATTCTGTGTGAAAGTCGTTTGGAGTTTGATGCCTGCTTTCACCTCGAGTACTCCAAAGACGTCATTTCGTTCAGTAGTCAACCAACCGGTTTTTACTATGAGCTTGACGGTAAAAACAATCCTTATACACCTGATTTTTTGGTTCATCTTCGTGATGGAAGCCGTCAGTATTGGGAAGTTAAGCCACGACATGTAGCGCAGAAGCCAGAATTTCAATTGAAATTCATGGCCCAGCAAAGTGCGGCGATAGCACTTGGAGAAACCTTGAACTTAGTTACTAGTCGTCAGATACGTTTGAATCCTATCCTGAATAACCTAAAACTCATGCATGCCTATCATGGCTTTTATCAAATAACCAAGCTTCAAACTGATATCATCGCACTTGTCTGGCGTTTAGGAGCAGTACCCCTCCAAGGTGTAGCGTTGGAACTCGATCTTCCGCTAGCTGAGGCAAAATCTTCGGTATTGCCATTACTGGCGAAAGGAGAACTAGTCGCAGACTTAAAAAGTGCAGTGTTTGGTACGGAGACGGTGCTAACAGTGGGGTAAAAAACAATGTCTATTGGCCCTTTTGATGATGAATCTGAATCAATTCGTAATGTACAAGTTAGCTTGGAAGAACAACGAGAAGATGAACATAATACTCTGAAATATCGGAGCCTTTCTGATTCAAAACTAATAGAGCGGGATTTAAGCTCTTACCCTGAAGAGCAGCAAAACATTGCTTTGCAGCGATACAAGCTCATCTCCCTAATAGCGAAAGATAACAACCATGGGTGGTCGCCCACTACGCTCAATCCACTTATAAGCAAACATTTCGAAGCATGTGGTTTGTCGAAAAAGCCTAGCTCTAGGACTGTTTGCCGGTGGCGTGCAGCGTTTAATGAAAGCGGTGGTGATATAAAGTCCTTGGTCAACCGTCATCACGATAAAGGTAGCAAAGAGAAAAAGGTTGTTGGTGATGAGAAGTACTTTGAAGAGGCACTGGAGCGTTTTTTAACGTCAACACGCCCATCCTATGCCAAAGCATATGAGTTCTATTCAGATAGTATCATCCTCGCAAATGAGACAATTGTTGAGGGTAAGATCTCTAAGCTGACGTACGAAGGGTTTAAAAAACGACTAAAGTCTTTACCTCCATACATGGTGGCGGTGGGTCGTTATGGGCAATATTTTGCCGACCTTTGGTTCAGGTATTTTGATGCTCACGAGCCCCCAACAAGAGTTTTGCAACGTGTTGAAATCGATCACACCCCCCTAGATGTTATTTTAATAGATGACGAGTTACTTGTTCCTTTGGGCCGCCCTTACTTAACTTTGCTGGTTGATGTCTTCAGTGGTTGTATTATTGGTTACCACATTGGCTTTAAAGCCCCAAGTTATGTGTCTGTGTCAAAAGCTATTATCAACAGTGTTAAGCCCAAAAATGACCTAGTTACTAAGGGTTTCGAGTTAAATAATCGTTGGGATTGTCATGGCAAAATTGAGACTTTAGTCGTCGATAATGGGGCGGAGTTTTGGTCAAAGAGTTTAGAGAAAGCGTGTTTAGAGTCAGGTATACACATTGATTACAATAAAGTGCGTCGCCCCTGGTTGAAGCCATTTGTTGAAAGAGCTTTTGGCAAGATCAATGAGATGTTTCTGATGACTATACCCGGTAAAACATTCTCAAATACTATTGAAAAAGCTGATTACAACCCTACAAAAGACGCTGTTGTTAGGTTTTCTGTGTTTTGCGAAGAGTTCTTGAGGTGGGTCGTTGATGTTCATAATGTTAAGCCTGATCAGCGAATGTCTCGCATACCATCACTCTATTGGCAACAAAGTGTCGATTCTATAAAACCACTAGAACTCGCGATTGAAGACGAACAGCATTTCACAGTAGTGATGGGAATAGCGGATGAAAGAAAGCTTACTTCTCTGGGGATAACCTACGAGCATTTGCAATACGACTGCCGAGCGTTATCTGACTATCGAAAGCAATACCCACAGAAGAAAGCCTCTAAGAAGCATATCAAAATAGACCCGGACGATTTATCGAGCATCTATATTTTTCTTGATGAGCTTGGTGGTTACCTTGAGGTGCCGGCAAAAGATCCAGTTGGTTACACGAAAAAGCTTAGTCTAGAAGTACACCGAACATTGGTTGCTGCTCATCGGAAGTACATAGATACTCAAATTGATATCGTTGGTTTAGCCAAGGCTCGTATGGCATTGCATAAGCGAATTCTTGCAGAACAAGAGAATGGTAAGCAGCGAGGTCTCGTCAGTGTTAATCAGAAACACGCCAAAAAATTGGCTGCTCATAAGGGTATATCTAGCGATAAACCTGGCACGATTGAAGAAAATAAAATCCCAGAAACTAATGCCTCACAGCCAGGGAAGGTCTCTGCGATCTCATTATGGAATCAATCGAGAGACAAACTACATAAGCGAGGGGAGTAATGACCGAAAACGGTGAGTTAAGAGCGTTCTATGACTCTTACATAGTGCTTCCCCATTTAAATACGGTCATTAGTGATCTCGATTGGCTCAGATTACGGGGCCGATCTGGTGGCTCGGTACCTTCAATGATAATAATGGGTGATTCTGGCTCTGGTAAGTCTGCCTTGCTGGATTATTATATCAATACTCATCTTAGGAACGGCTCTCGGCAGGTATTATTGACGCGGGTTAGGCCTACACTGCTAGAAACATTAAAATGGATGAATTATGAACTTGGACGTAAGAACTCGCGTGCAAAACCTTGTGACTATGGGTTAACTGACTCAGTGATAAGATTGTTAAAGCAGTCTGATGTTGAGTTAATCATCATTGATGAGTGTCAGGAGCTAATTCAAAGCCGACGTCAGAAAGAGCGCCAGGATGTTAACGATAGACTTAAGTTTATCAGTGAAAGTACAAAAAAACCGATAGTGTGGGTGGGGTTACCTTGCTCCAAGCACCTACTTTCCGACGGGCAGTGGGAATCTCGAGCTAAGGTTGTGTATCAACTGCCTTATTTTAAATTGAGTCATGAAGCGAGTAGAGATAGTTTCGTTAAGTTATTGGATCTTTTTGACAAAATTCTACCAATACCGTCTTTTGAAACTCTAAGCTCCCCTCAAGTCGGCTTTCCACTGTTTGCAGCCTCACGAGGCGAGATGCGAGCTCTTAAAGAGCTAATTGGCGCAGCGCTTTCGGAGGCACTTTCTGAGGGGAGCAGTTCATTGAGGTTGGAACATTTTGCCGTTGCGTGGGAGAGATTTAATAGGCAACGTAGCGTCAGCGATGAGAACCCTTTTGAGGTTGATATGGTTGATGATCTTAAAGTTAGTGAGATTGAGGCTCATACTGATTTCGAGTTAGATAGTGAAACGGATACATTGGTACAAACTGAGCGTATTTTTTCTGATGCTACATCGCTGGCAAAACTTCTTACCAAGAGCTGATGCAATTTAATAGACAAATGTCTGTTATATCGAACTTTTGATTTTAAGTACCCAGATGTAACAAGCAACCCCTTCAGTTGTCCTCTTGAGGAGATAGAGATTGTTGAGTTAGCGATAGAGACAGACTACAACTATCTAGCCAAGTCCAAAGAAGGTGGCTGATAAATCAATCATTCACAGGCATTTTACCTATTGAGCTTCTTTTAAGTAAAAAAACGTTGAGATTGCTCTAGTCGTTGTTACTTTATCTTGTCTATCAAAGCAGCTTTGTCTTCATCACTTAGCTTGTCTATGATACAAGCCAATTCCGCACTCAATTCGCTCCTACAGAAAAAGTAGTTTAGCGGCACATCTAATTCTTCAGCCATACGTTCAAGCGTACCAATATCGGGTACATGCCT
Source organism: Vibrio sp. 10N.239.312.D08 (assembly GCF_041466145.1). Taxonomy (NCBI): domain Bacteria; kingdom Pseudomonadati; phylum Pseudomonadota; class Gammaproteobacteria; order Vibrionales; family Vibrionaceae; genus Vibrio; species Vibrio sp. 10N.239.312.D08. Next base: position 15,426 of record NZ_JBFSSD010000074.1, read on the forward strand.
GCCTTTCTCGTAATGATTCATACGACCGCTAGCAGAACTCTGCTCCATACCAATTTTCACCCCTAAATCTTTTTGGGTGATCTTGGCTTTTTTACGCGCAGCTTTGAGCCTCGCTGGGATTGGGTTGTCTTTTTGCACTTACACATTTCTTTTCAACCTTTAGATAACTTAGATTGTCTAAGTTTTACTGATTTTTGTATACTTAGCAATCCTAAGTTTTTATTACCTGTAAGAGTCACATGAAGAAAGTAACCAGAATTAACCCTCACATGTTTAACCTATTGATTGAAAAAGGGATGGATAATTTCTCCGTCACAGAAGCTAGAGATGCTTTGCTAAACAGTGCTTCAGCCTTCTCGAGCAAGGACGATGCGCGGAAGTATGTTTATAAGCAACTTTTATCATTTGAGGAGAAAGGCTGGCTTTCTGTTATTGGGGCTCGTAGAGACAAACGTTACCATCAAACTAACGAATTCAAAGCGCTCACAATTGAGCCTAGAGTGGCTAGAAATAGGAAAACTAAAGTCGATTCAATAGCTGTTCAAACTTCGGAGTACTCTCTAAATGCATTAGAGCAAGAGAAGAAACAGCATGAAGGCGAACTGGCGATTACTCTAGGCGAGATTGAGGAATACCAATCGTTGTTAACGCGTTTCCCAAACAACAAGCAAGATATGCAGCCGCTATTTAATGCAGCAAGAGAACGCTCAGCCAAGCTATTAGGCAGAATTAATGCACTAACCAACTGGATGCAAGTCGCCCAAAGTAAGGTTCCTCAATGTTAAGAGCATGGCAAGCCGAGTGTGCAGCTCAAGCTATCGAGAAATTCACTTCAAACAAGCATTCACACTTCTTCTGCCAAGCGACCCCAGGTGCTGGTAAAACCGTTATGGCCGCCGAGGTCGCGAGTCGGTTATTTGAACAAGGCATGATTGACCTAGTGCTGTGTTTCTCTCCCTCTCTGACTGTTGCAGAAGGGATGCAAAAGACCTTTTCATGGAAGCTCGAATGTTCCTTTAATGGAGGTTTGGGTTCCCTTGGGGGCTCTTACACCTACCAATCCATCCGTTTTTTGGATGAAAACTTTTGGAGCACCGTCAGTAAGTATCGAGTACTAGTGGTATTTGATGAGATCCACCATTGTTCGTTTGATGACGAGGGGCGGTCAAACTCATGGGGGCTAGAAATTGTCTCGAAGATCCAAGGCTTTGCTCATTATACTTTGGCGCTGTCGGGCACTCCTTGGCGTTCTGATCGGCTACCGATTGTCATGGCCGAGTATTCTGATCCTGATGGCAAGGTTGTTTGCGATTACCAATACGGCTTGCAACAGGCTGTTGAAGACGAAGTATGCCGCCGCCCTAAAATCGTTTTAATCGATAATGAACACCTGAGTGTTAAGGCTGGCAGTGACAATCAACACTTCGCCTCTATTCTTGACTGTCTTAAACAATCTGATGTGTCTTACCAAAGCGTCATTCACAATGAAGACGCTATGAATTACATATTAAATAGTGGTTGCCAAAAGCTAGCGCAGATAAGGCAAGAGTCCCCAAATGCTGGAGGCTTAGTGGTTGCATCTTCTATTAAGCACGCTAAAGACATTCAAAAGCGACTTGTTGAGCACTTTAATCAATCAGCGTGCATCGTGACTTATCACCATGACAATCCGTTACACGAAATAGAGTCGTTTCGTCACTCAACAGTTCAGTGGATAGTCAGTGTCGGGATGATAAGTGAAGGAACGGATATTCCTAGGCTTCAAGTATGCTGCCACATGAGTTCGGTAAAAACGGAACTCTATTTTAGACAAGTCCTTGGGCGAATTTTAAGAATCAATGATTCCCCCAACCAAGAAGCGTGGTTGTATACCTTTGCCGAAGAAAGTTTGATTGGGTTTGCTGAAAGAATTGAGCAGGATATTCCTGATAGCTGCATGTACATTAAACAAGATAACAACGTACCGAGTGGTGTTGATGAAATACGCCTGCAGTCAAGCACTGTATCGGAAAGCGTTCAATCTAATCGACCCCAACCAAGCTTACTTAGTTGGGGAGAAACTTCAGATATGATGAATTCAAATAATGCAGGGTTCACTTTAGCATTTGATGAACTGAGGTTAGGCCAATTTAAACAGCGAGTGATCGCTGCATTTATCTAAATAGATTCCGCTTCAATCTCTTTCAGTGTTTTGCCTGTAGCACTTCTCCAGTAATCGGGTCCGCTGTAAGGGTAACCAAGTAGTTGCGTATTTCGGTGATTGCGATCGCTCGTTTCGGTTTATTCCGATCACTTGATCCTGCCGTTTTTCTCTCTTCCTATTTTTACTCTAAGTGATCGGATTGCGCCAGTTTTCTCATCGACTCACCTCCTAGTTCTATTCGATGACTATTGTGTACCAGCCGATCCATTAGAGCGTCTGCGACAGTGGCGTTACCGATCATGTTGTACCACTCCTTTACAGGTAACTGACTGATGACGATCGTGCTGCTGTTTTGGTAACGATCTTCAAGCACTTCTAATAAGTGACCTGCATGCTCTTGGGTTAGCTTTTCCATCCCCCAGTCGTCGAGGATTAGTAGAGCTTTCTTAGCCAACGATTGAAGTTGCTTTTGATAGCTACCGTCCAGACGACCTGCGGTCAGGTCATCAAGCAGGCGAGTTAATCGGTAGTATCTGACCGTGTGTTGTTGGTCGCAGGCACTGGTTGCCAGTGCGCAGCCAAGATACGTTTTGCCAGCACCTGTTGGGCCTGTGATCAAGATATTCTGGTGCTTATGTAGATAACTGCCCGTTAGAAGTTCGCTCATCTGTTTACGATTGAGATTTCGTCCCTCCTTGTAGATGAGTTGGCTCGGCTGAGCATCCACTCTCAGTTTGGCTTGCCGTTTTAAGCGTTGGATTTTTGTCTGATTGCGATTCAAGATTTCACTTTCCAGAAGTAGGCTTAGCCTTTCCTCGAAGTCCAGCTCTGCGTAGGTGCTCAGTTGTTCTTGTTGCTGCTCTAACGCTTTCACTGCATGGCTCAAGCGGAGGGTTTTGAGTTGGTTGTTCAGTGCGTTCATTTGTATTTCTCCTAGTGATAACAGTTCGGGCCACGGACATTGCTATGAACAAGGTTCGGCGTGCTCGTGTTGTCTTTGCTCAGTTGTCCTTCACGATTGTTCTTCAGCAGATTGTTGATGAAGGTGTAGTTCGGTTTTGTCAGCATCAGCGCATCTTTACAGGCTTGCTCTAAGCGCGACTCGCCATGCGCTTTACTCAGATTGAGCAGCCCAAGGCAGGAGCGATACGACTGCTCTGGATGAGGCTTGGAGTAGAGCATCTTATTGATGACTTCTCGTGTGGCTGGGCCGATATTGGCTCCCCAGTTGAGCAGGCGTCCAGGCGACCACTTCTGATGTTGATGATTACTCGGCATGTGCTCTGGTTGGGTGCTGTTTCCGCGCTCTCTTTGGCTGCGTGGATGCTGGGCTACCAAGTTACCTT
>NZ_JBFSSD010000075.1:0-18709 GCF_041466145.1 Vibrio sp. 10N.239.312.D08
TGATATTCATCAACGAGTGCCCACACAGATTGATAGGTTTAAATTGTTAAAGAGCGCTAGCGTTTTGTGATTCACATCTCAGTCGCTAGGGGTGCGTACTATACCTGCACCACTTTGAGAGTCAAGGGTTATTTTCAAACTCTTTTTCTCTACCGATTTCGCTGTGTGACTTTCGTCTCACTCCGTGTCGGTGAGGCGGCATTATAGAGAGATTGAGATGGAGCACAAGGGCTTTTTGAAATAAAAGTTTTGTTCGCCTAAAAAGCCACCAGATCCACATTTTTCGAATAAAAACTAAACATTTGAGACGTATCACAGCAATACATTGGAAAAATGGAAGCCATGAACGTAAGATTCATGTGTCTATTTTGTTAATGGTAGATGCGTCTATTTCGTTTATTAATATGTAGTATTCCGATATGAACTCAAAAAAATCGATGTTGTTAATTGTCGCACTGGCTGTATTAGGCGGCATTGTTTTCTCTCAGGTAGATATATCGCCTGCAATTACCTTTATCCTTGGTGTCTTGGCTTCCGCTTTTGTTGTTAACTTTTCAAGCACCGACTCAAAATCAGATTCAGAACCTAAGGCTTCAACCAAAACACTTTATGTGGGTAACCTTCCATACAAAGCGAACGAATCACATGTACGTGAATTATTCTCAGAGCATGGTGAAGTATTTGCAGTACGTTTAATGAAAGACAAACGTACTGGTAAAAGAAGAGGCTTTGGATTTGTTGTTATGGCAAGTAATGATGTGAATCATGCAATCTCTGCACTTAACGATAAAGATTACATGCAACGCACTTTAAAAGTACGTGTTGCAAATGATCCTAAACATCCTGAAGCGGACGAATCTGAACTGAGCTAAACCCTAACTGCTTTAACATACTATTTAGTGCACTTTCTTTTTTAGGAAGTGCACTACAAAAAACTTCACGTACTCCCCCTTCTTTATTAACGCTTTCCAAACCCAACAAATCTTGAACCCGCTTAGCTATCGCTTTACCAGAATCTATCAGCACTACACTTTCACCTAGTACTTGTTGAATCTCTGATTTGATCAATGGGAAATGAGTACATCCTAATACAGCCACATCAATTGTGTTGATCATCGGCTGAAGGATTTGCTGTAACTCTTCAAGGCTAATCTCCTCGCCTCTGAGTTTATCTTCGGCCATATCCACCAGCCGAGTAGAACCCAACAGCTCTACTCTTTTATTACTCGAGAAGTTTTTGATGAGCTCGTGTGTGTATTCACGAGTAATCGTCGCGGGAGTCGCAATAAGGCCAACCGCTTTATTAGCCAGTAACGAAGCAGGTTTGATTGCCGGGACTACGCCGACAATAGGGATAAGGTTATTAGCGCGAAGTGTCGGCAGGACTATCGTACTGGCCGTATTACAAGCTATCACCACGATATCAATAGCGTGACTCGCCACAAAACTGGCGACGATACTTTGGACTCGCTGAATGAGGACTTGCTGATCGAGCTCACCATAAGGGTAAGCCTCGTTATCGAATACATAGATATAGTTGTGATTGGGTAGTAACTGGCTTATCTCTTTATATACAGACAGACCGCCAACTCCAGAATCAAAGACCAATATGTTTTTTTGTATGCTTTCCGACACAACCATTACCTGTAATAAGTTCCGCAGCAATGATACCCCTTCACCTAGTTTTCGCCAATCATCACTCTACATAATGCAAGCTCGGTAGCGTTGATGCCCAAAGCGCTCACCCTGCTCTACATTTTCTAGCTCTATCTTAAGCTTACCTTTAAAGCATGGCGCTGACGTGACTAAGGTATGGAACTCACCATCTTCTCCACATGGGTCGACGTGACTTGGCAAACTGTCTATTAGTTCAGGCGTGTATTCTTTCCCGCAATAGCTCATGTCTAATGCATCGCTATCAACTGTGACGAGAAAGGTTTCGATTCCTCTATTTATGATTTCTTGAGCCAGAGTTTGGCTACTCTCTCCCATTAGTGGAAACACACACTCCCAGCCAGCCGGTTCTATATAGCTTTTTCTATAGTCGGCAATGCCATTGCAAAACATATCGCCAAATGCGACCGCATCAATTGATAAGCAAGACCCTTCCAATGCTGAGACAATCGTACTTTGGTAAATCTCATTGCTCGGGAACACTTCAGGAAGCTCTATGGTGATGAGTGGCAAACCGATTAATTGTGCCTGCATGGCAACGACATCAATAGGAGTTACCTGGAAAGGGACTTCATCTCCAACATAGGTAGTATAAAGAGCAACAACTTCATACTCAGCACTCTCAAGCAAACGCTCTAGGGTTAGGGTAGAGTCTTTTACCTGATGACCAGCTTATGACGACTTTCTTTTTCATTGATATACCCAATAAGAAAAACCGCCCGAAGGCGGTTTAGGTGTAAATTAGAATTGGTAAGTAGCATTTACGTAATATGTACGCTCTGGTGATGGGTATCCACCAGCAGTCTCGTACTCTTCGTCAGTTAAGTTATCCACTCGACCATTTAAAGTAAGGTTTTCATTCGCATAGTAATTCACCGAAACATCAAACAGACTATACGCTGCAAGATCTTCAGAGAAGTCCGGTCTCTCACCTACATATTGGTAGCCTAGCGAAACATCAACCTCATCGAAACTAGCCACTGCATTATACTTGTAAATCTTCTTAGCTCTGCGTATCAATTGATCACCAGATTGATCTTCTGGGTCTTGAAAGTTAGCGCTCACTTGATGATTAATAAAGCTAGTATCAAATCCAACGACCATTTCCACACCACGTAGTTGGCTTTCGCCATCGGTATTGTAGTACTTGCTTGTCGCGTAGTTGTAATCAATTAAGTCTTCGACGTTCGTGTCATAGCCAGTAATCGACCAATCAACATCCTTGATTAAGCCACCAAAAGTCAGTTCAAATGAATCTGCCTTTTCAGCTTCTAACTGTGCATTACCGTAGTAGCTATATAGTTGATACAAGTTAGGTGCTTTGAAGGATGTGCCATAAGCTGCTTTTACAACAAGCCACTCAGCATAACGATAGCCTAACCCTGTGTTGTAAGTAGTTTCTGTACCAAACTGCTCATTGTCATCAACACGAAGACTCAGTTCTCCGAACACTTTATCCGCATCTGCGTTTAATGCAGCGAAGTACGCAACATTCGTTCTGTCGTATTCAGTATTCGAAGGCTTAACAATATAAGCCTCATCACGCCAATCTACACCACCACTAAGAGTCAGTGACGACGTTAGTTTGTGTGAATTCACCCATTGAACATTTAGCTGTTCAAGCTCATCAGATGTTGCTGACGCTGAGTTCTTGCCTAAAGACTGTTCGTAGTTCCAGTTATCTTGATTCTGATAGTTAACTAAGAAATCAGACTTAAGTTCACTGCCACTATATTTAACACCAGTAGCAAAGGTCGAATTTTGAACTTCAGCTTCTTTGTAAGAATGGACTGGGTTACCGGTATTAAAATCAACATACGAACCATCATATTGAGAAATGGTTTCAAACATGCGGAAGTTCGCAAAGCCACTCCACTGTTGGTCGAAGTTATGTACGTACCCAATCAAAGCATTACGTGATTCAAACCCATGACGGTCGCCATCGTTTACTCCGGGCATGGGGTGAACGTTATAGCCTTCATCAGAATCGTAACCAACCGATACATTCAAATGACCATTTTCGCCAACTTTGGTACCACTAACAAAACTTAACTCTTCATAATCACGGCTGCCTAATCCCGCACTCACTACCGTTTCTTCATTGTCAGAACTGGCAACTGTAATGATATTAATCACACCACCAATAGCTTCTGAACCATACATAGCAGCACGAGCGCCTCGTACATACTCGACTCGTTCAACAAATGTGATTGGCAGCTGGCTGAAATCGACACCACCTTTTGCAGCGCGAGCAAAACGAATGCCGTCAATTAACACAAGAACCTGATCAGAGTTAGCACCTCGAACAAAGATCGAAGCTTGCTGGCCTCTACCACCATTCTGTGTAACTTGAATGCCCGTTAATCGTTTGAATACATCAGTTAGAGACTTAGCTTGAATTCGATCGATATCTTGGCGTGTTACTACTTCAACTTGAGCGACAACACTTTCCGTGCTTTGCTCAAAACGGTTAGCCGTAACCACCATGGTTTCGTCGGCAGATGCTTGTTGGGCGTGTAAATTGGAGATAGGTGAAAGCAGCGATGCTACAGCAACCGCTAAAAGGGATTTGTTCATGTTGTGATCCTAAATCGCGTAAAGTCCTACCAAACCACATCTTATGACTTGGCCGCTGGCAGGTATTCGGACTCAAGAGCACAACCCTTATGGTTACCTAATATTCGACTTCCCACAAAAAGCTATTTGCAGTGTCTTATGAATACTCGTTCTCTTTTACCGCTGCGCGTCAGTTCTGGATTTACACCAGATTCCCTCTTCAGCCATCTATACATCTAAATGACACCAGCTTGCCGAAGATAGTATTGACCTATGAATCATTTGTCTAGTCTAAGATAGTTATAAGCTATAGTTTTCATGGTCGATTTACATTGAATGGCTCTCAACACTGGACAAGCGCCTGTGATTGAATAAAATCTGCGCTCTTGATTTAAAAGCACGACAGCAAAAGGCATAACAATGGCGAATTTAGATGTAAACCCGCAACGCTACCAAGAACAACTGGCAGAAAAGACAGAGCGTCTTACAGAAATGTTCTCAGAATATGATGTGCCTGAACTGGAAGTGTATGAATCTCCAGAACAACACTATCGCATGCGTGCTGAGTTCCGCGTGTGGCATGAAGGTGACGATATGTATTACGTCATGTTCAATCAAGAGACTAAAGAAAAATACCGCGTAGACCAGTTCCCTGCAGCTAGCCGTCTTATCAATGACCTAATGCCTCTATTAACAGATGCAATGAAGGACAACCACTCTCTGCGCCACAAGCTATTCCAAGTAGACTTCCTTTCTACGTTAAGCGGCGAAATTTTGGTGTCATTGCTTTACCACCGTCAATTAGGTGAACAGTGGATTCAAGATGCTAAAGCACTTAAGCAGCAATTAAACGATGAAGGTTTTAACCTAAACCTGATTGGCCGTGCGCGTAAGATGAAAATCGTACTGGACCGCGACTACGTAATTGAAAAGCTAGATGTGAATGGTGATAGCTACATCTACCAACAAGTAGAGAACAGCTTTACTCAACCCAACGGCAAAGTGGCAGAGAAAATGTTGGAATGGGCTGTCGATTGTACTCAAGACAGCAAAGGCGACTTACTTGAGCTTTACTGTGGTAACGGTAACTTCTCATTAGCGCTAGCACAAAACTTCGAGCGTGTACTGGCAACTGAACTGGCGAAACCGTCAGTAGAATCTGCGCAATACAACATCGCTGCGAACAACATTGAAAATGTTCAGATCATCCGTATGTCTGCAGAAGATTTTACTGTAGCAATGGAAGGCAAGCGTGAGTTCCGTCGTCTACAGCAAGCGAACATCGATCTTAAGAGCTACAACTGCAACACTATCTTTGTTGATCCACCGCGTTCAGGTATGGATGTTGATACTTGTAAGATGGTTCAAGGCTACGAGCGTATCATGTACATCTCTTGTAACCCTGAAACATTGAAAGAGAACCTAGACATCCTAAGCGAAACGCACGACATCACTCGTTTTGCTCTGTTTGACCAGTTCCCTTACACGCACCACATGGAAGCTGGCGTATTCCTAGAGCGTAAAGCGTAAGTATCGCTTTCAGGTCTAAGCCAAACAGCAGATACAAAAAAACGAGCCCATTGGCTCGTTTTTTTAATTTCTAAATCAGCTTAAGCAGTTTTGCCGATAAAGCCGAGTTTCTTACCTACCCATGCAAGAAGCAACATCGCGACAATAATCGCAAAGAAGTTTGAGCCAGCATCAGGGTGTTGTGCCTTCACAAAAGCCGAGTGGCCAAATGCACCTACAAAGAAACAAGCCAAACCTACTAGTGGAATATCTTCAGATACTGGGTTAGTTAGGTACTCTTGGTAAAGTGCTTGTACAGCCAAGACTAAAGCAATCAGTGGGAAAATAGAGAAGCCCACTTCGCTCATTGTTACCCAAGATAACAGAGCATCACCACACACACCGGCAATAACAGCAAGTACGAGTGTCTTTCTTTCTGAACCACGGTTTACAGTATTATTTTCATTCGACATTATTCAATCCCGCCTTTTAATCGGTTACGTTCACGTTCTTTACGATACCAAAAAGCCCCTTTGGCCATCATTCGCAATTGCATGATCAAGCGTTCAGCCAGTTCATCTCGCTGACGTCGATCTAAATCTAATGCTTCTGCCCCTGAGTTGAAGACCAAGATAACGGAGGCTTCAGCTTGAGTAAAAGCTTCGTCTCGTGTCATGCCAGTCGTTATCAAATATTCGGTTAACTCAGCAGAGAAGTGCTGTATCTCACGAGCTACCGCTGCACGAAACTCAAATGAAGTTCCTGAGCGCTCTCGCAATAACAGTCTGAATACGTTAGGGCTGCTTTCAATGAATTCCATAAAGGTTTCAACCGATGTACGAATCACACTGCCTTCTTTTACTATGCGTTGCCTAGCTTGACGCATTAACTGGCGCAGCAGTAAGCCACCTTCATCAACCATGGTTAAGCCAAGCTCATCCATGTCTTTGAAGTGACGATAAAAGGAAGTCGGTGCTATTCCAGCCTCACGAGCGACTTCTCTCAAGCTTAGATTGGAAAAACTACGATCGGCGCTGAGTTGGCTAAATGCTGCATCGATTAAGCTGCGACGAGTTTTTTCTTTTTGCTGTGCGCGAATGCCCATTGGTTTCATACTTTATCAATTTCTTCTTTTACAGCCTAAACAGGCATGTCTAATACTCTATTCAATATAACGCGAATCACTTATTTATATAAGGCACTCTGGTTATATAAGACACTAAACATACCTCTTTGTTCACGTACCGAAGTAAATACGTTCGAAGAAAAAATTTCAATATCCACGCTGTCATTTGGAGACATACGACATACCAAATATTATTTTTTCGATAACACTGCGTGATCCCACCGACTCTCTGATGCCCTTTTCATGTACCCGAGAACAGAATCGGTTAAAATCTCGCTAAAGCAATGTTAATCAAATATAACAAGGAAGATATCTATGCCGCACTCCAACCACTTTGATGTAATCGTAATTGGTAGTGGCCCCGGAGGAGAAGGGGCAGCGATGGGATTAACCAAAGCCGGGTTGAACGTTGCAATCATTGAGAAAGAGAGCAGCGTTGGTGGTGGTTGTACTCACTGGGGAACAATTCCTTCAAAAGCACTGCGTCATGCCGTAAGTCGTATTATCGAATTCAACAGTAATCCGCTGTTTTGTCAGAACAACAAAAGCATACACTCAACGTTTTCTAACATTTTGGGGCATGCCAAATCGGTTATCGACAAGCAGACTCGATTACGCCAAGGCTTCTACGACCGCAACCAGTGCACGTTGGTCTTTGGTACTGCACGTTTTATCGATACCAACACTGTCTCGGTAATGCAAAGCGATGGCACTGAAGAACATTACAGTGCAGACAAATTTGTTATCGCGACAGGCTCTCGCCCTTACCAACCAGATAACGTCGACTTCCTGCATGAACGTATCTACGACAGTGACTCGATTCTTTCTCTTAAACACGACCCGCAACACATCATCATCTATGGTGCTGGCGTTATTGGTTGTGAATACGCGTCGATTTTCCGCGGTTTGGGTGTAAAAACCGATCTTATCAATACTCGTGACCGTCTGTTGTCATTCCTAGACAATGAAACCTCAGATGCACTTTCTTATCACTTCTGGAACAGCGGTGTCGTGATTCGCAACGATGAAACCTTTGAGAAAATTGAAGGCACTGATGATGGCGTGATCATTCACCTAGAGTCAGGTAAAAAGATGCGCGCTGATTGCCTACTGTATGCCAATGGCCGAACGGGTAATACCGATAAACTGAACCTTGGTGCTGTTGGCTTAGAAGCGGACTCGCGTGGGCAAGTCTCAGTAAATACCAATTACCAAACCAATGTTGACCATGTTTACGCTGTCGGTGATGTGATTGGCTACCCTAGCCTAGCAAGCGCGGCTTATGACCAAGGTCGATTTGTGGCTCAAGCAATTGTGAAAGGTGAAGCTGAACGCCACCTTATCGAAGACATTCCAACCGGCATCTACACCATCCCGGAGATCAGTTCTGTTGGTAAAACCGAGCAAGAACTTACCGCAGCTAAAGTACCGTATGAAGTAGGACGTTCTTCATTCAAACACCTAGCTCGTGCTCAAATTGCGGGTAAAGACATTGGTAGCTTGAAGATTCTGTTCCATCGCGAAACCAAAGAGATTTTAGGTATCCACGTGTTTGGTGAGCGTGCCGCTGAAATCATCCATATCGGACAAGCGATCATGGAACAGAAAGGTGAAGCAAATACCATCGAGTACTTTGTGAATACAACCTTTAACTATCCAACGATGGCGGAAGCTTATCGTGTTGCAGCACTCAACGGGCTTAACCGTTTATTCTAGATAAAGAACCAATAGGAGTATTTGACCACCCATAGGCCAAATACATAAACAGCAAGCCACGCGCTTGCTGTTTTTATTTAAAACACTGAATATTAAGGCATTGATAGTAATTAGATCATGATGTTCTAAATACCCCTTTACCTGTACAGCCTCATTTACTCTCCACAAACAGAGCCCTCAGAGCTAAGCGAGAAACTCCCCTTTCTTCCACTGAGAAACAAACAACACACCAAGACCAATTCCGCGCATTGCCATAAAGCTCAGCATCGCTAACCACAGTGCATGGTTCTCTAAACCTGATGCTAAATAGAAAATCGCGAAGAAACTACAAGTCGCAACAAACATACTATTGCGCATATCCTTGCCCTTAGTTGCTCCAACAAAAATACCATCCAACAAGAAGCACCACATAGACACCAATGGCATTGCGATTAACCACGGTAAATACACCTCGGCTTGACTCTTCACGTCTGGGATTGTGGTGATCATATTGATTAAGCTCGAGCCAACGAGTGCGAACACTATGGTCAGTACCAAACAAATATTGAAGCTCCAGAAGAAAGTTCCAATCAATGACTGGTTCAGCTCATCTTTGTCTTTCGCGCCTATCGCCTTACCGACCATCGCTTCCATTGCGTAGGCAAAGCCATCCATCCCATAAGAGATGATCATCAAGAAACTCATCAACACGGCATTGGCCGCAACAACATCATCGCCAAAGCTTGCACCTTGGAAGGTCATGAAAGTGAAAGTCGCTTGTAGGCATAATGAACGAAGAAAGATATCGCGATTCAATTTCACGAAACGACTCAAACCTTGGCTGGTTTTCTTAAGCAGATCCCATGGCGATGGTAACTGCTTCTTCGCCCAGATTCGGTAAACACAAATCAAGCCAAATGTTAGACCGGCATAATCAGCCATTACAGATGCCAATGCTGCACCTTCCACTTGCCATCCTAAGCCGATAACAAAAACAATATCCAAAACGATATTGGTGATATTGGTGATGATCACCATCCACATGGGCGCTTTGGCATTTTGAGTCCCGAGTAACCAACCTAGAATCACAAAGTTAGTTAGCGCAGCAGGCGCACTCCAAGCGCGGATTGAGAAATATTGCTGACCATAGTGCTTAACTTGATCACTGGCGCTACTCAATGAGAAAACTAAATCGGCGACTAGACTGTGTAAAAGCAAAAAGACACCAGCAAACCCTAAGGCCATGGTCACGCCTTGCACAAAGACTAAACCAAGTTGCTTGCCATCATTCGCACCATAAGATTGTGCGGCTAGCCCTGTTGTCGACATGCGCAGGAAACCAAGCAACCAAAAGGTCACGCTGATCATTGTGCCGCCCAGCGCCACACCACCTAAATACCAAGAGTGCTCGAGGTGACCGATAACCGCCGCATCGACTAAGCCCAGCAGTGGAACAGTAATATTAGAGAGAACCATCGGGATCGCGAGCAGCAGCACTTTTTTGTGCATCGCCTGATTGGATAGCGTTTGAAAAATAGTTTGGGGATTAAATAGCTTCACGATCACCTCTTAGATTAGAGGCGATAGTTTAACCTAGTGGGTGGGCTTTCACTATGTTGTGGAATTTTACTTATACCGGCTATGTACTCAGTTACTCGAAATACAGAACCACTAGGGTTACCACTTAACGAGCACTAACTGCGGCGTTAAACGCTTTTTGACCTGAGAGATCTTACAAAGAAGCCGCTGCCACAATTTCCAACGATTGCATTGTTGGTCTAGGGGAGAAAACGCTTTTACCCATTGTGCCCATGGCAGCCAATTAAGAACGCTGTCTATTGGTGAAGACAACCCATGAGCATACTTTCCTGAACCAAGCTTTTGTCCCAACGTACTTGAGCTTTTATCTCCAGCTAAGACTAAACACGCATGTGCATGAGTAAAGTAGCGGCTCAAAGACTGAATGAAGTTCGCGGTCTGTTGTTCATTACAATCCAGCAAAGCATGTTCACACACCACCATCACCGAGGCTTGTTCTGGAATATTAAGTTCATCCAACCAAGTTAGGTCATCGACAGAGCCACACTCTAAGCGATAGCGTTCATTTTTGTGGAACAAGCGTTGTCGCCAAAGCAGATTCTCGGTTACATCTAACTCAACCCAATGACAGCGGCCATTATCTAAACGGTAGAAACGGGTATCGAGCCCTGCTCCCACGTTAATAATCCAAGCATCTGGGTTATGAGATAAAAACTGTTGAACTTGAGAATCACAAAGTTGAGTCAGTGTCGCGTAAAGGAGTTGCTGTTGGTCGAGTTCACCGGTAAGACATTCTGGTGCGAGCTGGCAACGCTTGCAGGCTTGAGCTGCGATAGGATCATAAACGAGACCATCATCAGCTAGGCTTTCACGGCTACGAAACCAAAGATGCTGAACGAGGTTCGTCGGAACTTGGAATTCTTGATGTGCAGACCCTTGTTCAGAAGAAGCCTTTTGAACAGAGGAGCGCGGCTTACGAGTAAGCGGCTTCATTTGAGGTTTGGTTGGGTTTGGCATCATCATCTTCCTTGTATCTCGACAAAGAAGATGATAATGAATATCAATTACAATGACAAGTTATTGAGAATAAATATCAATAAGCTGTTTGTACTGACTACATCCAGTCGGTGTTGCGAATAATACCAACCGCAAGCCCTTCAATAGACAAGTGTTGAGATTCTAGATCGACATGGATTGGAGAAAACTCTTCATTTTCAGCATGTAACAGAACCGTTGAACCTTTACGTTCTAGGCGTTTTACCGTTACATCATCATCGACACGAGCCACTACAACCTGACCATCGCGTACATCTTGTGTTTTATGAACAGCTAATAAATCACCATCCATAATACCGATGTCTTTCATACTTTCGCCATTTACACGAAGTAAGAAGTCAGCTTGTGGTTTAAACATGCCTGGATCAACTTGGTAATGCATTTCTACATGCTCTTGAGCCAAGATAGGCTCACCAGCGGCAACCTGACCGATTAATGGTAAACCTTGCTCTTCGTTTGCTGCATCTTCAAGCAAAATACGAATACCGCGAGACGCACCCGGGATAATCTCAATCGCTTCTTTACGAGCAAGAGCTTTCAAATGTTCTTCTGCAGCATTAGCAGAACGGAAGCCTAGTTCACGCGCGATTTCTGCACGTGTCGGTGGCATACCGGAATCTTCGATCTTACCTTTGATAAGGTCAAAGACTTGTTGCTGGCGGGGCGTTAACGGCTTCATGATTCACCTGTCTTTTTATACAGTTGACTGTGAGTATATCCAGTAACTGAACAAAAGCAAAGCAATTGGTTGTTTTTAGTTCATTTTTAGCAAATTACAAAAACAGGATCTCTAGCCACACATAACCTGCGAGTGCCAAACAGATGAAAACTGCTGCCGAACCGACATCTTTAGCCATCCCAGAAAGCTCATGATGTTCACTGCCGATTCGGTCGACAACCGCTTCAATCGCGGTATTGATTAGCTCGACAACCATCACCAATACCACCGATGAGATCATTAAGATTCGTTCAACTTGGCTTACATCTAGGTAAAATGCCAACGGAATAAGCACGACCGCCATGAACACTTCCTGTCGAAATGCAGCCTCATTTTTAAACGAACTCGTAATGCCTTGCCATGAAAAGCCTGCTGCTTTGATGATGCGTTTGAATCCGGTGTTTGATTTTTTGGTCATTTTTAACCCTATACTCAATCAGTCGATGAATGATTTTCCACAAACTTAACGGCAATATGACTATTTCCATTAAAAGGTTAGACCAGTTTCTGGTATTCTTGCATCGATTAAATTTACGCCTAGGCTTATCCCTATTTCACTCATAGGATTTATCCTTTTTATCAGAGAAATAGAGATACGCTTCAGCACATTGAAATAACTATTGAGGCAGTGAACCTATATGTCTTCTGGACAATCTTTTTCACGTTCATTAATGAAGCTACCTTTATCCGTATTGGTAAAGGGCACATCAATTCCTTCAAACCCTGTTGAGGATTTGAACATTGATTTGAGCAAACCGATTGTATACGCCTTACCGTTTCGCTCAAGTGTCGACATTCTTACATTGCAAAAACATGCACTTGAATTAGGCCTACCTGATCCGTTGAGCAAGCTTGAAATCAACGGCAAATCACTGCAACGCTACGTTTTCATCTCTTCTCGCAAAACTCTGCTGCAAGACGATGATTATGTACCAAGCTCTTCAATTGAAGTGTTCTCTGAATTGCTTTCACTGCACGCCGACGACTCTGAACTCGATGTTCAAGTTATCCCTGCTACCGTTTTGTGGGGGCGCAAACCTGGTAAAGAGAATAACCAGAAGCCTTACCTACAGGCAATGAACGGCTTAGAGAAATCAAAAGCGGTATTGCTAGCCGGTCGTGACTGCTTGGTTCGCTTTAGTCCTGTGGTTTCTCTGCGTTACATGGCCAACTCACACGGCACCGACAGCACCATCGCGCACAAACTGGCGCGCGTGGCACGTATTCACTTCTCTCGCCAAAAGCTTGCAGCATCAGGCCCTAACCTGCCAAGCCGCCAAGCTCTGTTTGATCGCCTGTTAAAATCAGAAGCGATCAAAAAAGCGATTGAAGACGAAGCACAAGCAAAGAACATCTCGATCGAGAAAGCGAGCAAAGAAGCTCAAGACATTATGGACGAGATTGCTGCGAACTTCTCTTACTCGCTGATCAAGCGTGGTGAGAAGATTCTTGGTTGGCTGTGGAATAAGTTGTACCAAGGCCTGCATATCAGCAACGCTTCAACGGTTCGTAAGTTGGCTCAAGATGGTCACGAGATTGTTTACGTGCCTTGTCACCGTAGCCACATGGACTACTTACTGCTTTCTTATGTGCTTTATCATGAAGGCATGGTGCCGCCGCACATCGCTGCGGGTATCAACCTGAACTTCTTCCCTGCCGGTCCTATTTTCCGTCATGGTGGTGCGTTCTTTATTCGTCGTAGCTTCAAAGGCAACAAGCTGTACTCGACGATTTTCCGTGAATACCTAGCGGAGTTGTTCGCTAAAGGTTACTCAGTAGAGTACTTCAGTGAAGGTGGGCGTTCTCGTACAGGTCGTTTATTGCAAGCGAAGACCGGCATGTTGGCGATGACTATTCAAGCGATGCTGCGCGGCATGAATCGCCCGGTGACTTTGGTTCCTGTGTACATCGGCTACGAGCACGTGATGGAAGTGGCGACTTACGCAAAAGAACTTCGTGGTAAGCGTAAAGAGAAAGAAAACGCGAGCTTAGTGATTCGTACCATTCGTAAGCTGCGTAACTTTGGTAAAGGCTACGTGAACTTCGGTGAGCCAATTCAACTGAACCAATACCTGAATGAACACTCACCTGAGTGGACCAAAGACATCGACCCAATGGGCACTAGCAAACCACAATGGATGAACCCGGTGGTTAATGACTTGGCGACCAAAATGATGACGCACATTAACGATGCGGCAGCGACCAATGCCCTGACCCTTTGTGCAACGGCACTATTGGCTTCAAGACAGCGCGCATTGTCTCGTGACTCTTTGGTTTCTCAGATTAATTGCTACCTGTCTCTGCTTAAGAATGTTCCATATTCGGCAACGTTCACTGTGCCAAAAGACAGCGCTGAAGATTTAGTAAAACATGCTGAATCACTGAACAAGTTCTTGATTGAATCAGACTCAATGGGCGACATCATTTCGCTAGATCGTCACCAGTCAATTCTGATGACCTACTACCGAAACAACATCATTCACTTGTTTGCTCTGCCATCGTTAATTGCACAGATGACTATTCGTCAACGCGGTTTATCAATTGACGCGATCCAAGAGAACGTTGCTGCTATCTACCCGTTCTTGAAGAAAGAGCTGTTCCTAAGCTACGACGAAGACAAGCTTGAAGGCGTGGTTTCTAACATCATTGAAGAGCTGGTTAACCAAGGTATGCTTGTGGTTTCTGATAATGAAGTCACCATCAACCAATCAAACAGCCAAGCACTGATGCTGTTAGGTCGTACGATTTCAGAAACGCTACAACGCTACTCTATTGCTTTGAACCTGTTAGCAGAGAACCCTGATCTGGATAAATCCGATCTTGAACAGAAGAGCCAAGACATTGCACAGCGACTTGGTCGTCTGCAAGGCATCAATGCACCAGAGTTCTTCGATAAAGGCGTGTTTGCGTCGATGTTCGCAACTCTGAAACAACAGCAATATCTGGATAACGATGGTAACTGTGATTTAGACAAGACTCAGCAATTCGCTAAGCTTCTCTACTCAATGCTTTACCCTGAAGTACGTTTGACGATTCAAGAGAGTATCCACCAAGCGGAGTAATCATCAGCTTGGTGTCTCTTGAATAGCGAGGCCAAACGCGATCAAAAAAGGCACCCAATGGGTGCCTTTTTCTTTAGCATTCGTTAACTCGAAAAGCGGATGCTTACCAGAAGGTAATGAACAAGCCCGCTGTCACTGCCATTCCAACATAGTTGTTGTTTAGAAAGGCTTGGAAACAAAGGTCTCGATCACGGTGGCGCATCAGGTGTTGTTGATACACAAACAAGCTGCCCGCTACCAACAGTGCCCAATAGAAGGTATCTCCTAGTTGGTAATGCATGCCTAACGCAATCAGCATCGCTAGGGTGACGAGTTGCAAAGAGCCAACAATCAGTTTATCGAAGCGACCAAATAAAATAGCCGTCGATTTAATACCAATCTTCAAGTCATCATCTCGGTCAACCATCGCATATTGCGTGTCGTAAGCAATCGTCCACAACGCGTTAATCACGAAGACAAACCACACAATGCTTGGCAGTTCATTGGTTTGTGCCGCCCAAGCCATTGGTATCGCCCAACTAAACGCTAAGCCAAGAAACAACTGTGGAAGATGCGTAAAACGCTTCATGAAAGGGTAAATGAACGCCAGACCCACACCAATAAATGAGAGCTTAATGGTCAGTGGATTCATGGTGAGTACCAGCAAGAATGAAACTACGGCTAGCACTAAAAAGAGCAGAATCGCTTCCTTACTGGAAACCAAACCTGAGGGTAATGGACGCTGCTTGGTACGTTTAACATGACCATCTACTTTACGGTCCGCAAAGTCATTGATCACACAGCCAGCTGAACGCATCAACACCACGCCGAGTACAAAAACAACCAAGACATCAAAATCAGGCATACCTTGTGCGGCGATAATCAGTGACCACAAGGTCGGCCAAAGGAGTAATAGGGTACCAATCGGGCGATTCATTCGCGTTAATTGCCAATACGCCTTCGCTTTGGTGGCAAGCATTTACACACTCTCCTTAGAGTAAATGGGTGATGTTGGTAAAAACAGTTCTGCCACAAGCATCGGTTTATGGTTCATCCATAATCGAGAACGACGCGCGAGTAATCGCTCATCGCCTGCGATAACCCAACCAACTTGCAGCGCATCTCGCTCCACGTTCTCAGCACTAAAAACGGTCAATCCAAGCGGGACATTACCTTGTTGAGAAAGGTCTGAGTGCTGATGATCTTCTAATGTGACTCGGGGAATCAAGGTTCGACCTAACACCCACGGTTCGTCATCACCCTTTAAAATCACTTTACGCAGTAAGCAATCAAACGATGATAAAAGATGTTCCTCGTCTTGTTGCAGCATTGAGCGTTCTACAACTTGATTATGAAGCAACTCAACAGACAGGTGCTGACAGCACTTCCCCAACTTGCGGGAAAGAGAACCTTGCTCCATCAGCCACTCTTTGGTGGTTTCATTAGGAAAATCAAATGTTTCTGTACTTTGCCAATCTACATTCATTAACGAATTTAGATACAGCGATATTGGCTGATTCATACTAGTATTCAATAGGTGACTTTACACGTACAATAAAGCTTCAACTTTCGAACAAAATTAAAGCGTTCTTCGAATTGTAAACGTATTTAGATTTAGATCGCTCATTGTAACAAGACTAATGCGTTTCGAATATCGCGAATAAACTAAAGAAAAGTCACAAATATGCACAAACGTTATGTAGCCCAAATATTTCTTGCGATTACCCTACTCTTTTCAGCATCAAGTTTCGCGGAAGAGGAGTCGGCAGCTAAACTCGCCTACTTCACGCTAGAGCCAGACCTGACCACCAATTTTTACACTAAAGGTAAAAAACTGGGCTACATTCAGGTTCGCCTCGACATCATGGTGGCAAATAGTAGCGACTTGGCCGCTATTGAGCATCACCAACCACTGATTCGCAATGCGGTGATTGAATTGCTTGGCAAACAAAACGAAGAAACCATTAAATCTCTATCTGGCCGTGAAGACTTAAGAAAATCCTTAGTTGAACACCTCAACAAGATTTTGCTTCCAGAGACAGGTAAAACCCTGATTGCTGACTTACTGTTTACCAAATACCTTTATCAGTAATGATGTAAAACGAATCCCAATAAAAAAGCGGCTCATCTGGCCGCTTTTTTTGTCTCTATCGTTTGGCTACTCATTAGAAGATATGAATTAGCTTCTTGCCGAGCTTGGTGCTTTCATCGCATCGATAAAGCCAATAATCACACCAGCGGCTAGACCAGCTAAATGCGCCGTATTGGCGATAGCCATAAATGGCTGCATGTACCCAAGCACCAACCACACCAACATAAAGCCGACAATCTGTCTTGGGATACCTAAACCAAGTTGTGGCGCCTTCGCACCAACCACCCATAAGTAACCAACCAAGGCATACACAACACCAGACAAACCACCGAAGTTCGCCCCTTCAACCCAATACTGCCCAGCACCTGAAAGCGCAGAAGAGACAGCAAAGATCTGAAGTAGCTTGAGGCTGCCAAGTTTCTTCTCAATGTCTCCACCTAGCTGCCACCACCACAAAATATTAAATGCGATGTGCATAACAGAGAAATGTAGAACGGCATGACTCAACCAACGCCACAGCTGCCATTGCTGTCCATCCACCGCTGGGAAATGTAGGGCATTGAAAATAGCTTGGCCAAAACCGATCTGTTGCAGCGCAAAAATCACCACACACACCAACATCAGGCTTAGTGTCACTGGGCCTGCTTTGGCTTTGATCATGCCCATGAAGCTTGGCGTGTGGTAATGGAAGTTGCTCTTTCTGGTCTCTGCCATGTCCCAAGATGCAGCTTGATAGCGCTTATGATTGGGCTCAGCCAGAAAACGATTCAGCTCAGCTTCGGTTTCAACCTGAAATTGGCCATCAAGAAGCCAAAGAGCAAAACGCCCTTCTCCCTCTGGAGACATCTGAATAGGGATCTGACGAGAGGCCATATAATCAATAAATGCTTGAGCAAGACGTGGATTGTCTAACACCATCAATCTAATCATTGTTACTTCCTATTCATTCTATGAGGGATGCTTGAGGCGGTTCAGGTGATGAAAGTCATTAACCTGCGATCACTGGAAGTTCAGCACGATGCCAAGCTTCGAAACCACCATCAACACTATATACCTCTTCAAAGCCTTGGTTCACTAAATATTGTGCCGCACCTTGGCTACTGATGCCGTGGTAGCACATCACTAAGATAGGTTGTTCGAACTCAACCTCATCCATGAATGACACCATCGTATCGTTAGTCAGGTGGTAGGCTGTTTTTGGGTGGGCAACCGCAAAAGACTGCGGGTCACGTATATCGACAAGTCGAGCTTCGCCTTGTTCGATGAGGGCTTGAGCGCCTTTAACATCGATATGTTTAAACTGGTCCATGACTTTCTCTTTTTATACTGATTTACTTTGCTGCCATTGTAACCTATCCCAAGGCTAACATTCACATCCACTTAATAAGGTTATCCACCAGCGATCACTTTTACACCATTTGTGGATAAATCTGTGAATTGCGTGAATAAAGTGTCTTTTCAAAAATAGATCCACAACATGTAGTAATGATCCTGATCTAACTGTGGGTTAACTGAAACATATCCCCACTCGAAAAATCCCGTCAAAGCCTTACTACACACTGCTTTTAGATAGCTGACGAATAAACTTCTCACAGAGTTATCCACAAAATCATTTTGCAAATTTCGATCGCAAAAGTTGAGAAATCGATCCAAATCGAGTAGGAGGAGGCCTCACGGCCTCCGTCCTCTCACACCACCGTACA
>NZ_JBFSSD010000076.1:0-18293 GCF_041466145.1 Vibrio sp. 10N.239.312.D08
CCGTAGAGGACTTTCACCTCCTAGATCAACGCCATGCTCGGCGCACAAACAAAAAGGGTGAGCCATAAGCTCACTCTTGTTACATCGTATTTTCGTTATTGAGCCAACCAGTGTTTCACGTGAAACGCTCGCTCCATCAAAACAAACGCTGAGGTTGACCAAAGTAATACCCTTGCAAGTAATCGACCCCCATGTCTTCAGCAATACGGCACACCTGCTCATTATGAACGAACTCCGCCACCGTCTTAGCATTCAGAATCTGGCATAAGCTCACCAACTGCTGAGCGATCTTGCGCTGCTTTTTATCTTTATCAATATTGCGAATCAAACTGCCATCAAGCTTGATCACCTGTGGTTCTAGCTTCAATATCTCATCAATGTTCGAATAGCCCGAACCAAAGTCATCAACAATAATATTCACACCAAGATCGCGGAAGTGATTACACACCTCAATCAAGCGACCGTAATCCTGAATTTGTTCCGTTTCTAACACCTCCAAGCCAATACGCTGTGGGTGACTGATTTTCTTGATCGCTTGTTCAAGGTGAAGAATGGTTTTCTCATTGCTGAAATCTTGTGGCGCTAAATTAATTGAGAACGAATCGGTTCGCTGACTCATAAAATCGAAGGTGCGCGTTATCATCTGACGACTGAGGCGTGTATAGAGATGGGTTCCTTCAATGATTGGCAAGAACTTACCCGGTGCAATTAACTGACCGTCCTCTTCAATTCGAACCAAACACTCGTAGCTCTCTACCTGATGACTGTGTGCTGAAACTATGGGCTGAGAGCACGCCACAATATTCTGATTAAGCACCGCGCGACTCACGCACGACAGCCAACCAAGTTGCTCTTGGCGATGCTTCTCCAATTGAATGAGTGCCTTGGCGCTCACTAGGTGCTTGTTCTGGCTGACAGCGCTGCGCCTCGCATCAATCGCCTTCAACAATAAGTCATCAATAGAGGTAGTCGGGAAATCTCGACGGCTGGCGATACCCGCACAGATAGACACCGACAAGTAATCAATATCGGGTAAACCGGTAGGCTCAAAATTCACATGCTCGGTTTGATCGGCAAATTCCGAGAATCGCTGATGAATATGTTCTTGGCTCGCCCAACTATCAAACACCACCGCCCACTCACCAATACCGATACTGTAGAGCTGACAGCCCTCATCAAAGAACTGCCACAGCGCCTTTTGAAAGTACTCACTCAAATCATGCAGAAGCTTGTCACCTACTCGATAACCATACTTCTCATTGATCTGACCAAAGGTCGTGACCTTCAAAGCTAGTAAGTGGCTATCACTGCTCATCTTCGACAGTTTCTCACGCAGCACACTTCGATTGGGTAAACCTGTACGGTGATCAATTCGATAGCTTGCCGTCAATGCAGTGGCTTGCTGCTGAATCTTACTCGCCATGCTATTGTTCATGTCATCGACATCAAGCAGTGCATTTCGGATCAATGAAAACAGAGGGGATATGTTGGTCGCGGGTTGCGTCTCTAATGGCAATACCGCCTTACCCTCGCCTTCTCTAAGCGCAAGATAAGTGAGGCTATGGTGCAAGATTCGCTGTTGGCCATTCTCTTGATAAAGTTCTCCCATGCAGTAAACGCCATAGCTGTCGGCCAATTTTTGGAAAACCTCAACCTCTTGGTTGCCATCAATAAAGTCGATACGAGATGTACAGTTATAAATGAAGAACTGTTCTGGCCTATGAGAGGCGATCTGCTGCACGCCCAGTCGTATCTGCTCTAAGGTCAGTGATGGATGGTCATAACAAAACCGGACCTCATCGCCCACTTGGAACAGGCCGCTGAATTCTATCTCTCCACTTTCCGTTACCTTGAGCGGTAAGTGAATGTTTTGCTCTTTCGGGTCACCGACCATCAAGGGAAAGTTATGCAGTTGCTCAAAAGGCACTTCGAGGCCATCAGCGAGGTAACGATTGTAGAGTTCGCGAACAGGCATCCCATCCAGTTCCAACAACCGGTTCTCTTGAGCACCTGTCACTCGAAAAGTTCGACCAATCGGATTCCATTCAGTGTAGTAACCCTTAGCGATGGAGAGCTCAACACTGTGCAGCGCCAACATCACATAGGCATTTTCATAGCAAATGCCGTCTAACATCACCCATCGCCCATTATCTGTGATGGTCGATGCACCGCCACAGATCGGTAATGAATACATCGACTGCTCAAACGCTGAAAATAGATCTCGGTTATTTATCTGCAAGCGGTCTGCGAAACAGATGATGCTTTGAGTATTATCATTGCACTCAAGCTGTTGCCACATAGCGTGGCTATCGAGCAATGGTTGTTCGCTATATTCGACAACACCACAAGAGTAAGACGTCGCGTCAAAGCGGGTAACAATCAGATAAAGACCTTGGTGCAGGATGACACCTTGACTAATGTAGTGGTTAGCACTGCAACCAATCAATTTGGCATTGGGAAAAGTCGATTGAATCACTTGGCAGGCAGCCAAAACAGAACCTTTCTCGAAAGACGAAAACACCTGAATCAGTAGGCTTTCATGTTGATGAAAATCTATCTTTTCCAATTCACGTTGGGTTTGCTCAATGTCTTGTATCAGGAGAGAAGTCGACTGCATATTCACATTAATCGTTACGTTAATGATTTATTATTGTGCTTATTATAGATAAGGCTTGCACGGAATACTTGCGATCGCGTTATGAATAATGTGACCTTAGTTAGACATCATTCATTCCGCCAAAAAGCAGTCATTAATGGCGGCGCAGTACTTTTATAGCCAGTCGTTACACAATGCGGGAAGCTTTAACTGCTAAAACAGTCGCTTAGGCTCACCGAAGTAGTAACCCTGCAGATAATCGACACCCATTTGCTCTGCTATCTCACAAACCTGTTGGTTATGGACAAATTCAGCGACCGTTTTGGCATTGAACACTTGGCACAAACGAATCAACTGAGAGGCTATGTTTCTTTGTTTTTGATCTTTGTCGATATTACGAATCAAGCTACCGTCGAGCTTAATGATCTGTGGCTCAAGCTTAATGATTTCCTCGATGTTGGAGTAACCAGAGCCAAAGTCATCAACAATGATTCTCGCCCCAAGCGCACGGAAGTGATCACACACCTCAATCATGCGGCCATAATCTTTAATCTGTTCAGACTCGAGAACTTCTAAACCAAGTCGAGTAGGATCGTTCATACCACTGATCGCAGCCTCAAGGACCTCGAGCGTCTTATCGCTCAACAAATCTTGTGGGGATAGATTGATAGAAAATGAGCTCTGCTTATCCGCCATATAGCCAATAGTGCTCTTAATCATGTGTCGACTAAGGCGCGTGTAAAGATGGGTGTCAGCAATGATAGGTAAGAACTTTCCTGGTGGCACAATAGTACCGTCCGACTCCATGATTCTGACCAAACACTCTTGGCCAATCATTTCGTGCGTAACCGACTCCACAATCGGCTGGGAATAGGTGATGATGTTCTGATCTAGAATCGCACGACTTACACAACTCAACCAACCGAGTTGCTCTTTGCGGTCCTCTTCGCTCACCTGAATATCTTTGGCATTGGTGATGTGGGTATTGTTACGTACTCCATAGCGTCGAGCTTCGATCGCTTTCAATAAGATCTGGTCACCACTGTCGGTTAAGAAGTCACAACGACTAGCAAAGCCGCCACACAGAGAAACTGACAGGTAATCAATATCAGCCAAACCATATGGCTCAAAATTTATGTGTTCGATGTCATCGGCGAACTCAACGAAACCTTCTTTTATTTTCGTACTACCAACACTAGCATTGAAGATAATCGCCCACTCTCCAACACCAATACTGAATAGCTCTACCTTCACGCGAGGCTCTTTAACCACACGAAGCTGTAATCGCTCGATAAAGTGATTAGACAGATCGAGTAGCAGCTGATCCCCCACTTGATAACCATACTTCTCGTTAACCTGATGGAAGTTGGTTAGCTTTAAGGTCAGCAGATGTTCACTGAACAGAATCGTATTGAGGCGCTCTTTCAGTACGATACGGTTCGGCAAACCAGTACGCGAGTCAATGCGATAGCTTTCGGTTAAGCGACGCGCTTGTTGATGGAGTTTCTTTTCCATCTGAGTATTCATACTGTCGAGATCAGCGACTGCATTTCTGACTAGGTTAAGCAATGGCGACACGGTTGAGCCACACTGAAAGTCTTCGCAATGAAACTCTTTAATCTCGTCAGACTCGCGCATAGCGATATAAGTCAAGCTGTGGTGCAGTATCTCTTGGCGGTCTTCATTACGGTATAGCTCCCCCATGCAGTAGGCACCACATGTATTCACTATCCCTTCAAATGGCTTGAGCTCAAGTTTACTGTCGATAAATTCAAGTCGAGATACGCAGTTATAAATGATCACCGATTCAGGCTGATGCATGGCTAGCATCTCGGCACCGTGGTGCACCTTTTCTGCAGTGAGCGATGGGTGGTTATAACAAAACTGCGCCTCTTCACCGACATGCCAAGGGCTATCAAACTCAATACTGCCATCATCATTAATACGTAGCGGCGTCGAGATACCCTTCTTTCTGCCAAGTTCTCGATAAAGTGGAAAGCTCATCAGTTGACTAAAAGGAAGGTCTTTGCCATCCGCAAGGTAATGTTTGAATACTTCAATAGCCGGCTTGTCGTTCAATGCGTATAAGCGATTTCCGATTGCGTGTGTGACTCGTAGCTTCATCCCAATCGGGTTCCACTCAGAGTACGCGTCCGACCAAACCTTCAATCTTGGGTTAGTCAGAGCCACAGCAACACAGGCGTGCTGGTAGGTTTGCTCGTTATACATAACCCAACGGCCAAATTCATTCTCATGGCACAGTCCACCAGCTATCGGCAAGGCGTAAGGCAAATTTTCAAAAGCGCTATAAATAGGATAATCACGCCCTTCAACCTGATCGCACAAGCTGATGACCGTTTTGGTTTCTTCTGTAAGGCGCAGCTGAAAAGCTAAGTCTTGGCTGTCTTGATTTGGATTGCCGGAAAAAGGCTGGACCGCAGAGGTTAGATGGGTTTCGTTGAACTCACTGATGATGACTAAGGTGCATGCACTTTCAAGGCAATTATCACAGATAACATGACGAGCACTCTGGCCAATTAGCGTCGCATTATTTAAACGATTGAGGGCAACACCCGCGATTTGACGAGCTAGATCTGAAGATTGAGCTGAGAAAATTTGAATAAGGTACTGTTTGCTGTCACACCATTCTCGCTGATCAAATTGAGCTCTAAATAACGCCTCAGTATTTGCGAGAAATGTAAATGTTTGCATGCCAACCCTTGTTCAAAATCGAGTGAAGTAACAACCCGCAACCACTGCTATGACTGAAATGAATCGATAAAAAGTAGTCGCCAATTATCCTAGCCTAATCAGGCTTTTATAGGCGACTAATGTAACAATTCAATAGCATAAATGCGACACAATAAGCTTACCGAGCCATTAAATTAGTCGCATAAGATCGCTAAGTTGGTCTATTTCAACATCAGGGAGCACACTCGCCTTCGGGGAGCGGTATAAATTGGAACCAGTGTCATTAAACCAGCACGCTTGGAAGCCATTTTGCTTGGCTCCATAGACATCCGTTTTGAGGTGATCGCCAACATGAAGAATATTCTCAGCGTCACAACCTAGGTGTTGCTGAGCTTTTTCAAACATATCTGGATAGGGTTTTGCTCTGCCATCAGGGCCGGCTTTAAGGATTAATTGAAAGTACAGCCCTAAGCCAATTTTGTGTGGATCGACATTGCCATTGGTAATCGCAACCAGAGGAATACGTTGGCTAAGTTCAGTCATCACTCGATGCGTTTCTTGAGGGACATCGACTTGATTACGCAACCACAAGGCATGCTCAATGCCCTCTCGAGCCGCTTGCTCTGCTTGCTGCAGAGAGTAACCCAATTGCAGCAAACCACTCTTAATCTGAGTTTCACGCCACACGGTGACATCATGTTTCAAAGCTGGGTTTTCAGATGCGACTTGCTGCTTAATGCCCTGCCACTCTTCAAGCGATAAAGAAGCCGACACTGGGTGCTTTTGATAAAGCCACTGTGCCATCTCTTTCTCAACCTTCATGATCACAGGCCAGTTGTCATACAGGGTGTCATCCAAGTCAAAGGTCATGGCTTTGATGGGCTTTAACCCTCGATAAATTCGCATAGTAAACCCTTTAATCTAATCTTTATTCTTCTTACGAGCTCTCGGGTGAGCCTGATCATAAGCTTGTGCTAAGTGTTGGAAATCTAAGTGGGTATACACTTGGGTCGTCGAGATGTTTTCATGGCCAAGCAACTCTTGCACAGCACGAAGATTTTGGCTCGATTCCAGCACATGCGTTGCAAAGGAGTGACGCAGTTTATGCGGGCTGATGTGGCTCGCGACAGATTGCTTCTTGCCCCACTCTTCCATGCGCTTTTGCACGCTGCGGTGAGAGATACGAGTCCCGAGCTTAGAGACAAACAGCGCGGTTTCACCCGGTGAAGCCAATTCACCACGAACTTTGAGCCATTTATCGACCCACTCTTTAGCTAAACCAGAAAAAGGCGCTTTGCGTTCTTTGTCGCCTTTACCAATCACTCGGATTTCGCCTTGTCGACCCAACACATCTTTCAGATTGATGCCGACCAGTTCTGCCAGTCGTAATCCAGCACCATACATCACCTCCATCATCGCTCGATCACGAATCGACAATGGATCGTCCTCATTCACATCAAGCAGTTGACCCACTTCATCAACATCGAGGTTTTTAGGCAAAGGGCGTTGTTTGCGAGGTGCAGAGACACCTTTGGCTGGATTGGCGGTCATTTCGCCACGCAACACAAGGAAATCAAAGAAGCTGCGCAGTGACGATAAGCGCGTTGCAATGCTGCTCGCTTTCATTCCCTCACGCATGCCTTTACTGGCCAGTTGTCTGACCCACGCCGCATCGACTTGACCCCAATCCTTTAGCCCTAGAGTGACTAAATGACCGGCCATGGTTTCAAGTTGTTGTTTGTAATTACGTTGGGTGTGTAGGCTGAGTCCCTTCTCGCTTCGGAGATATTCATAGAAGCGAGAAAGTGGCTTTTGAAGGCTGTTAGGAAGAGGTATTTTGGGCTCTAGGCTCATTATTTATCTGCCAAGGTAAGGTGTCCGCCAAATGAGCGACAACAAGTGCTAAATGGCGTAAAAAGAGCGTATCCATATGGGGTTGGAAATGTCCGCCATCTTCACTAGAAAAGGCGAGCAAACCCAATGGAGACTGCTTAGCAAGCGGTAGTACTACATAAGAGCCTAGCTCTGGAACTGGATAATCACCAAACAAATCGTGTCTGTCGGCTTTTCTCAAGCGTCCAAGATAAGCATCTTTGCCATTGAAATGGTTAAGCGAAAACTTAGAGTAACCCTCAGCACTCAACTGATAAAAGCCAGATTGCGAAAGAATACGAACATGAGCCTTAAGCCCAAGATCTAACGCTTTTTGTTCAACGGCTTTTATCACCTGCATGAAGTCACTGCATTTCAGCACTTGCGCTTGCAGATCCATAAACTCATAGAAGGTTTTATCGTTATTTGCTGCCAACGACATCAAGCCAGTGATCTCTTCTTCAAGCTCTTCGATTCGATGACGTTGGCGTTTAAGCTGAACCTCAACCAGAGAAACAGCGCCCTGCTCAACGTTATTGATAGCAAGGCGATCAACCAAATCTTTTCGGTCTTGGAAAAAATCTGGGTTATCACGTAAATATTCCGCGACCACTTCTGCGGTGAGTGCGTCGGCTTCAACGTAAGACAAAACCTATCCTTTATTTTTATGAATATATTTGTTTTGGGTCGTTATTAGCAAGAAAGTTGACCATCAAACACATGCGTTGCAGGACCGGTCATAAACAGAGGTTTACCCGGGCCTTGCCAGCTAATGTGTAAGTCACCGCCTGGTAGACGAACCTTCACATTCTCAGCCAGTAAGCCTTGAGTGATACCCACTGCAACTGCGCCACACGCTCCGCTGCCACATGCCTGAGTTTCACCCGCGCCGCGTTCGTAAACACGTAGACGAACTTCTTCACGGTTAACGACCTGCATAAAGCCAGCATTAACACGCTCAGGGAAACGTTCATGTGATTCAAGTAGTGGGCCTAAGGTGTCCACATCAGCCGTGTCGACGTCATCAACCACGGTAACCACATGTGGGTTACCCATGCTTACCGCACCACAGAATAAGGTGTGTACATCCGTTCTTAGGATATACGTCTTCTCTGGCTGCTTGGCCTTGAATGGAATCTTGCCGGGTTCGAACTCAGGAATGCCCATGTTCACCGTGATCAGGTCATTCTCTTCAATCTTGAGAACCATTTTACCTTTCTTGGTACTCACGTTGATGCTGTACTTATTCGTTAAGCCTTTCATGCGAACGAATCGTGCAAAACAACGTGCACCATTGCCACACTGCTCCACTTCACTGCCATCCGCATTGAATATGCGGTAATGGAAATCAGTTTCTGGATCATAGGGAGCCTCAACCACAAGTAGCTGATCAAAGCCCACGCCAGTGTGACGATCCGCCAAGCGACGGATCAAATCTGGAGAAAAGAAAATATTTTGAGTAATGCAGTCCACGACCATGAAATCATTGCCCAAACCATGCATTTTAGAAAAGTGGAAGTGCATAACGCTTAAAATTACTCCGGAAGAATGTTTTCAAGTTCCCACAGACTCGTAAGCTCTTCACGCTGACGAACCAAGTGAGTTTTATCGCCATCCACCATCACTTCAGCCGCACGCGAACGAGTGTTGTAGTTAGATGACATCGCGAAGCCATAAGCACCCGCTGAACGAACTGCTAGCAGATCACCTTCTTCAAGAACAAGGTCACGATCTTTACCTAGGAAATCGCCTGTCTCACAGATTGGGCCAACCAAATCGTAAGTCACAGTTTCACCCTGACGAGGGCTCACAGGAACAATATCCTGCCAAGCTTGGTAAAGTGCTGGGCGCATTAGATCGTTCATTGCTGCATCGATGATGGCAAAGTTCTTGTGCTCTGTTGGCTTGAGGAACTCGACTTTCGTTAATAATACACCAGCGTTAGCAGCAATCGCTCTTCCAGGCTCGAAAATCAGCTCTAGATCAGAATGATTGTCTAAGCGAGCCAATAAAGCTTTCGCGTAGTCAGAAGGCTGTGGTGGTAATTCATCACGATAAACCACACCCAAGCCGCCACCGACATCAAGGTGTTTGATGTTGATACCGTTAGCACGTAGCTGGTCGATCAGCGCAAGTAGGCGATCGGTTGCATCGATGAAAGGTTCGATATCCGTTAACTGAGAACCAATGTGGCAATCAATACCATGGATAGACAAGTTATCGAGTGTTTTTGCAAACTCATAAACAGCAGGAGCACGGTCGAAAGCGATACCAAACTTGTTATCACGCAGACCTGTAGAGATATAAGGGTGAGTGTTCGCATCAACGTCTGGGTTGATACGCAGTGAAATCGGCGCTTTAACACCAAGCTCACCAGCTACTTTATTCAGTCGCTCTAGTTCTGGTTCAGACTCTACGTTGAAACACTTAATGTTCAACTCAAGCGCACGCTTCATTTCAGCGGCTGTTTTACCGACACCAGAGAATACAACTTTTGCTGGATCGCCACCGGCAGCAACCACACGCTCTAGCTCACCGCCAGAAACGATATCGAAGCCAGAGCCCAAACGAGCCAAAGTATTCAACACGCCAAGGTTTGAGTTAGCTTTAACGGCATAGCACACCAAGTGCGGATGCTCACCAACCGATGAATCAAACGCATTCCAGTGGCGTTCTAATGTTGCACGAGAATATACATACAGCGGTGTACCATATTGCTCTGCTAGTTGTGAAAGTGCGACGTCCTCAGCCCAAAGCTGGCCATCTTCCTGATAGTTGAAGTAATCCAAAGTTCTTATCCCTTATAAATAACGATTTCTGCGTGTTTTCACTTATTGTGATTGTTCGGTTTGCTGAACTTCATCAGGATCGTACAAAGGACCCGTTTGACCACAACCAGAAAGTCCAATAACGGACAGCATAAATAGAGCAGTAATTAATTTTTTCATTTTGCATATCGTGATTATTAACTCAATGCCCCCTATAATCGCACCACACTCAGGAAAAGCAATAGGATAGAAAGGATGAACGAGACTGAATTTCATCAGCTGGTCGATATACAGATGCAAAACATCGAAGAAGCTATCGATGAATCAGAGGCAGATATTGATTACGAAGTGACTGGTAACGTGATGACGCTGGAGTTTGAGAACCGCAGCCAAATCATCATTAACCGCCAAGAACCAATGAAAGAAATCTGGTTAGCGTCTAAATCTGGTGGCTTTCACTTCAAGCTAGTTGACGACAAGTGGACATGTTCAAAGACGGGCATGGAGCTGTTTGAGATGGTTAAAGAAGAATGCGTGAAGCACGCAGGTGAAGCGATCGATTGGGTCTAATCATTTGTAAGCAAAACTAAAAAGGAGTGAATCAATCACTCCTTTTTTAATATCAATCAGTCTTAGTAAGACTAGATGTTGACTATCTTTGAGCTCCGAGAAGCTAAAGTTGCATCGTTACGATAAGGCACAACGTAGGAATTGCCTTCTTCAGGATGAACGATTTGGTAGTACTGAGGTAGATTAAAGTTAATCAACTTAGACGACATCTTCGACTCATCTTTTACCGACGTGTAGAATGAATTCACGCTCGCGATCATCTCATCTTTTTCACCGCTGTACTGGTGGTAGACCTCAACTTGGTTCGACTCGTCCAATACATAAATATTGAAGCCCTTGTCGGTATCTTCGAAGAAGAACTGAATTAAGCCCTCACTTGCAAAACCATCAACCACTTCTGGTAGCTGATACTCTTGCTCTTTATCGAGCATCAGTAAAGGTGAGCCCTTCAGCTTATTGGTTGAAATGCTACGGTAGAAATCGACCGAGTTTTCCAACATTTGTACCGACACACCACGACGCTCGAAGAACAGGCCAAACATCTTATTGGCTAAACGAATAGCCTTAAAGCGGCGGCGCTTCTCGGGTTCAATCGGTTTCAATCGTAAGTCGATACACTCTGCAAGCAGTTGATACACCATGTTACGCATCACACCACGCAGGTTTTTGCTGTAACAGAACACATCAACCGACTCTGGTGGCAACGCATCTTGGTGCATTTTGCCAAGTACCGTCTTCAGCGCATCCAGCATTGCCGTATCACCTTGGAAGTGCAGCGTACGTACTTCATGCCAAGAGTTACGATAAACCAAGTCGACACTGCCGACTAAGCTCTTACCTTCTTCACCAAAGCTGAAGATATCGGCGTTCTTAAGATCCACTTTTAATGCACGACCACTTAACTCAGACGTCGGATCATTTTCAAAGTTGATGAACATCGCCAACTGGCTTATCTCACACGGGCTCGCCAGTGCTTGCATACTCGGGCGACGTTTACGCAAAGAAAACGTATTACGCAGGTCGCTCACCATTTGATAGAACTTATCGATATCAATGTGAGCGTCACGAACCACAGAGTGCAAACGCGTCGACTCGGTAATCAAGCCATTAAAAAACGACCATGCTACCAACTTACTCAAGTACTCATGATGTTCAAGAGAAGGCTGACCAAGAATGCGGTGTGCAACCAATGGCTGCTTATACAAGTACCAACCGGCTTTATTCGACTGACCCTGACGAACTTCGATGAAGCTCAAATCTGGTTCGTGCAGGTCCGGAGAGATTTGCGGGTTCAATAGCGTCACTTTACCCGGCAACACCTCAAACGCAGCGTAAAGCTTACGAGCCAAGATACTGATATCTTGTGGGCTGATTGCCGAAGTGATGTCGTTACGACGCGCAAATTGAATCAGATTGCGGTAGCTCAGCATCAAGGCATCAAGCAGTGCATGGTGTACCACTTTAACTTGCTCAACCTTCCAGTTACGGCGGTTATCAAGCTCAGCAATGGTTTCATGTCCCCAATTCCAAGATTTAGTCATCTCAGTTAAGGCTTCACGACGCCACGCAACAGAACCAATGCCCGCATCTCGTGACAACTTCTCGTGGGTCTTAAGGTAGAAACAGCGCCTCACCAAGTCCAATCGAGTATGGTCGTTAATACGCTCTAGGTAGCGCGTTACCTTCTCAAGCATCAGATAGTAACTATCCATGCCATACAGATCCGGTTCATCCGCGAAGAAGCGACGCTTGGTATCAATACTCAGCAGTTGGGTGTTTGGGTATTCCCATGAATAGGCTTCTAACAGGATCGCCTTCAAAACCGATTTATACGGTGAGTCGATACTCTTATAGAGCTGCCACAGGTTTGAACCAAAGTACTCTTCAGCGGGAATGCGATTCAGCTTGCCGAAATCGATCCACTGCGAGCAATCAAGATAGCCATCCTGACACAAACCTTGAACATACTCGTCGTAACACTCTTCCATTTCTGGCGGAATGATTTGCCACAACAAACGCTGACCAGCCAAACGAACCGCAGAGCGATAAAACTCATCAAGCAATAATAAGTGCTGTGAAGAACCACAGTTATCGCCGGTCATCTCTTCTGAATGGTTCGAACGGAAACGCTCTTCATCCATCAAGAAGAAGTTCGCTTCTACTCCCAAGGTTTCAGCCCAATCGGTAATCAAGAGACACTTGTTGGTTAGGCTATCGCGAGAGGCGCCATCCATATCCGGGGAAACACACACCCAGATATCAAGATCACTTGAAGTGCTTTGACCAATAGAAGAAGTACTACCCATGGTGTACAAGCCAAGGATTGCTGGTTCATCCGTCTCGGTGAGTTTGCCACCCAGCGTTAATTCGGTATCAGAGACAAATTGCTTTTGGAATTCATTAAGCGTGAAGCTACGAATTCCAAAAGGAACTTGTTGGTCATAATAACCAGGCATCATCGGGTGATTGAAGTGAAGCAGTGCGGGAATAAGGTTGAATACTCGCTGGCCTTGCACATTCATCAACGCCAACGCACGATCAATGCGCTGCTGATTTAGATTGTCTAATCGTTGAATCAAAGTTTGAGTGTAAGCCTGCAAGGTAAGTCCTTGGTTTGAGGTTAAGTGCAGTTCTGTTTAGTTACTGAACGAAAGGAGCAACAAAACGTGATCAATTTAACACTTTTACCCTTAATGGTAAAGCAAAGGAACCCGTCATACTGGTCAATTCCTTGATGACAGAAAGTTAAACTCACGGCGCCGTAGTGTCCTCTTTATTGACTATTTCTAATAATAGCCCATGTTTCAAATGAGATACTAATCACACTATTTTGGTGAACTCATGAAAATCTCTCAGCTATCAAAGTATGGAATGATCAAACAGTAAGAATTCTCGCCTCATAATGGTAGGATTAGGCTATTACAGAACCTATATCGGAAACACCATGACAAATTCAGCACCAATCCGTATCGCGACCAGAAAAAGCCCTCTTGCCCTTTGGCAGGCATACTTTGTAAGGGATGCACTGCAAGCTGCTCACCCTGGTTTAGAGGTTGAGTTGGTAACTATGGTGACCAAAGGTGACATCATCCTAGACACTCCGCTTGCTAAAGTGGGTGGTAAAGGACTGTTCGTTAAAGAACTTGAAGTAGCCATGCTAGAAGGTCGTGCTGACCTAGCGGTTCACTCAATGAAAGATGTACCTGTCGACTTCCCTGAAGGTCTAGGTCTGGTAACAATTTGTGAGCGCGAAGATCCGCGTGACGCTTTCGTATCAAACACTTACAACAACATCGACGAACTCCCACAAGGTGCTGTCGTGGGTACGTGCAGTCTGCGTCGCCAATGCCAACTGTTAGAATACCGCCCAGATCTGATCATCAAAGAGCTGCGCGGCAACGTTGGTACTCGTCTAGGTAAACTCGATGATGGTCAATACGATGCGATCGTACTGGCTGCTGCAGGTCTTAAACGTCTAGAGCTAGAAGAGCGTATTCGTAGCTTCATCGAACCAGAGCAGTCTCTCCCTGCTGTTGGCCAAGGCGCTGTTGGTATTGAGTGTCGCCTTGATGACGAGCGTCTGATTAAACTCCTTGAACCACTGAATCATAAAGACACGGCTGATCGTGTACTGTGCGAACGTGCAATGAACCTTACCCTAGAAGGTGGCTGTCAGGTTCCTATCGGCAGCTACTCATTATTAGATGGCGAAAACATCTGGCTACGTGCATTAGTTGGTGAACCGGACGGTTCTAAGATGGTTCGTGGTGAGATCTCTGGCCCTCGCAAAGATGCAGAAGCACTTGGCGTGACTCTGGCAAATCAATTGCTGGATGATGGCGCGAGAGAAATCTTAACCAAGCTCTACGTTGACCAAGAATAATCATGACAGTGTTGGTGACTCGTCCCGGTTCAGAGGGACAATCGCTTTGCCAACAACTAGCGGATGAAGGGGTTCAAGCAATCCATCATCCGCTGATTCGTATCGTGGATAATCCCAACTCTGCGGATTTAAGCACCCAGCTTAATAACAGCGATATCATTATTGCAGTCAGTCACCACGCCGTGGCGGCTGCCCAAAGCATCCTTTCAAAAACCTCATCCATTTGGCCTACTTCGCCGCTTTATCTTGGCGTTGGTCAAAAAACTGCGCACGTTTTAAGCAAAGTCTGTAAACAAAAAGTAAACTATCCTCAAGTTAGTGATAGTGAACATCTTCTTAAACTTACTGAACTTAATGGCGTAGAAAATAAGTCCATTTTGATACTACGTGGCAATGGTGGGCGTGAGCTCATTAGGGATTCTCTACTCAATCGAGGTGCACAAGTCTCTTATTGTGAGACCTACCGTAGAGAATATATTCCTATTAGCGACCACAATACCTATCAAACATGGATAAACAAAAAAACGTCCAAAGTTGTCATCACTAGTCAGGAACAATTGGAGTATCTCTGCTCAATTACCCCTGATGAGTATTTGGCTTGGCTTTCAACAAGACATCTATTTGTCCCAAGCCAGCGCATTGTAGAACGAGCACAACAACTCGGCTTCTCGAATGTGACCAATACTCACAGTGCTACGAACCAAATATTACTGGCTGCTCTCCGGCCCTAGCTAGAAACAGGAAATAAGCATGACAAGCAAAAAAAATAATGAGCATATTGAACCTGAAAAGAAACAAGATACTCAGCCAGTAGTTGTTGAAAACGAAAAAGCTGACTCTACAGAGACAAAACAACCTGAACAGAAGCTTGATGCCTCTGCTTCAAATACCGCTAAAAATGAGCAGCCTCAAGCTGAGCATAAAGAGCAAATAGAGAAAGCAGAAAAGCAAGGTAAGCGCGGTGTCAAACTAGGCGCTATTGCGATCGCTATTTCAATTATCTTCAGTGGCGGTATCGCATTTCAAATGCAGCAAAAGAGCGCTGAATACTCGGCTCAAATAGCCGCTCTTCAAGCACAACTTCAAAATACCCAATCTGCGGTAAATAAAGACCTACAAACCATCAAGCAAGAGACTATCCAAGAAGCCTCACACGCGGTGGAGAAAACTCAGGTCGTGCAATCTCAACAGCAGAAGAGCATTCAAAGCCTGCAGTTAGCAGTGGCTGACGTGAAAGGTCGCCGCCCGAATGACTGGTTACTTGCCGAAGCCGATTACCTTGTGAAACTAGCAGGACGTAAACTGTTCCTCGAGCATGATGCCGTTAGCGCAACCAAGTTAATGGAAAGCGCCGATCAACGTATCGCAGCACTGAATGACCCGAGCTTAGTGTCACTGCGTCAATCAATGACCAATGACATTACCAAGCTTCGCACTATTCCTCTGATCGACCGTGACGGCTTAGTTCTGCGTATCACAAGCTTGCAACAGCAAGTCGATACACTGCCGCTTGCCAATGCGATTCTTCCGGAAGCTGCGGTTGTTGAGAAAAAAGCGGTATCGCAAGATATTAATGATTGGCAGAACAACCTGATGACGTCGATGAAAGACTTCTCAGAAAACTTCATCACATTCCGCAGTCGTGATGGCGAAGTTATCCCTCTACTATCACCAGAACAGCACTTCTACCTGCGTGAAAACATCAAAGGTAAATTAGAAACCGCGATTCGCGCCGTCTACAAAGAACAAGGTGAACTCTATAGCGCAGCTCTTAATACCGCTAGCGAGTGGTCGAAAGCTTATCTAAATCAAGATAACAACTCAGTGATTGAATTTGAGAAAGCGATTAAACAGCTAAGTGAACAGAACATCTCTGTGAAATACCCTGTAAAGCTTGAGTCTCAAAATGAGTTGTCAGATGTGATACGTGAGCGCCTACGTCGTGAAGTCACCGTTATGACCACGGAGGAAAAATAATGATTCGTTGGATTTTTCTTTTTCTCGTTCTAGGTGCTGGGTTAATTGTTGGTACTCAGTTCTCTGGTCAACAAGGCTACGTTCTGATCTCAATTGCGAATAAGACCATTGAGATGAGCGTGACAACACTGGTTATCTTCGTCATCGCTCTTCTAGCGGCTCTATTCGGCTTAGAGTACCTATTTAAAAAGCTTATGTACGCGAGCTCGACAACTTGGAATTGGTTCAGTGTTCGTAAATTGAAACGCTCTCGTCGTTATACCAATGAAGGCATCATCAAGCTGCTTGAAGGTGACTGGAAAGGCGCTGAGAAGAAGGTAACACGTTGGGCTAACCATCACGACATGCCTCTACTTTGTTATTTAGTCGCTTCTCAAGCGGCACACGAACAAGGTAATACAAGTGAGCGAGATAAGTACATCGAGCTTGCTAGCCAACAGGA
The DNA here is from genome assembly GCF_041466145.1 of Vibrio sp. 10N.239.312.D08. NCBI lineage: Bacteria > Pseudomonadati > Pseudomonadota > Gammaproteobacteria > Vibrionales > Vibrionaceae > Vibrio > Vibrio sp. 10N.239.312.D08. The sequence goes on from NZ_JBFSSD010000076.1 coordinate 16,800, forward strand.
CGACTCTCTACTAGCGGTTGAGCTAACTAAAGCTAAACAGCAAATCAGCGAGTCAAACTACGAAGCTGCATTCGATACACTTTCGACCCTAAAAGGCACATACCCTAATAACACTGCTGTACTTGGCCTGTTAAAAGCCACTTACTTGCAACTGAAGTTATGGCAGCCATTGCTAGAGTTAACTCCTAAATTAGTTAAGAACAAACTTCTAACAGCTGATGAGCAACGTGAATTAGAACAGAAAGCACAATGTGGGCTACTTCATGATGTGGCACAACAGCAAGGTAGCGAAGGTTTAATCAGCCATTGGAACAAGCTTTCAAGAAAACAGAAACAAAGTTCGCACCTTGTATCCTGCTTTGTGAAGCAACTTATCGCTCGCAAAGCTGACTCAGAAGCCTTCACTGTGATCAAAGAGAACATTGCAAAGAGTGGGTCAAATGAACTCTACATGTTGCTTCCAGAGCTGAACTTATCCGATCACCACCCAGTAGTGGTCATGCTAGAACGTGCAATTAGTAAAGACAGTGGTAATGCCGAAGCACACAGCGCGCTGGCTCAGTTCTACTTAAGAGAGCAGAAGTGGGCGGAAGCACAAAGCCACTTCGAAAAAGCCCTAGCACTTCGCTCAAATGTTTCAGATTACGGATACCTATCTGACGCACTAGAGAAGCAAAACTTAACGAAAGCAGCTCACGAGGTTTCTCGTAAAGCGCTCGCTCTAGTTCAACCCGCTTAACTCTAAGCGACTCAAACTAAGCCGATGTCTAGCATCGGCTTTTTTGTATCTGCTATTTAACCCTAGATAACTTCTACAATAGCTATAAACCAAGCTCATCAAACACTTACCTGCCCAATACCAACTAACCATGAAATTGCTCAACTGGGCTTCTCAAACACACGGAGAACGACTTTAGTTGTGTCTGTACGTAGTTTTACCATTCTTATAAACAAGTCCTTATAAGAGGTTCGAGAGGAGTCATAGAGAAAAGTGATACCTTGAAGTTCAAGAACAAATGGAGATCAGCTTGAGAGAAGGCGCTTAAAGATATTTACCCGCAGACAGATGCCCACTTAAAGTCACGTTGAATTAACAATTAAATAGCCATCAACGTTCCAACTATAAACCGTTATAACCGGGGAGTTCACGTAACTGCCTGTAGATTAATCTATTAAGTAGAGGGAGATAGCAAGAGTTACCGACCAACAAAACCTTGTTATTAGAAACGAGGCATCTTTATCAGCCAGTTCAAATTAGTAGGAGATAGAGCTCTCAAGACGCTCAGGAAAAGTTAATCAACGAACCAATAGCCACAAGTATAAACTTACGTAATCAAGCGCTGCTAGAGAGAGCAGAGCTTAATAATAAGTGTCGGAATATCAGAGCTCGTGATCAACGTAAAGCGCCTCTACAAACTCTGAGACGAATAATAAGACTCATACCAATCCGGAAAATTAACTGATCAGGTCAATCCAATCTCTTGTACACACTTT
>NZ_JBFSSD010000077.1:0-16509 GCF_041466145.1 Vibrio sp. 10N.239.312.D08
CTTGTACGGTGGTGTGAGAGGACGGAGGCCGTGAGGCCTCCTCCTACTCGATTGTAAGCGGTCAGTTTAAAAGCATGGGCTCAATATTATTGCTCGAACTTAGCTTTCTCTCTCTTTTCTACTTCGGAAAGGCGCTTCAACTTGATGCCTAACTCTTTGGCTCTAAAGCGAGTAAATAAGATATTGACCGCGAAACCTAGAGTCGTCAGAAGCAGTTCTACAGCCGCTAATAAACGTTCACCATCGTCTACATACAAGATAGTTAATGCGTGTAGGAAATAGAGCATCAAGACGAAATTTGCCCATGCGTGCGTATAAGGTTTTCCTGCTAAAATGCCCGGTAATGGCAATAACAGCGGGATAGCCCAAGCAATCGCCAGTGTGACATTACTGAGATGAGGGTGCGGTGAAAGCGTCATCTGCCAAGCCACCACCCAGAATAACAGTGACAAGTTGCCCGCTAAAGCAAGGTAGCGAAATAGCTTGGTTTTGGGAGACATAGCCTTCTCTGGCATATACATCATTGAGAAATTCCCTTCTGATTTATTGCGATGCGCGCTAGGCGTTTACCTAGGTTTTGCGCCAACTCAATCTCTTCTTTGCTAAGTGAAGCGCTCTCTCCAGTACTGCTTGCACCATAAGGCGTACCACCAGTTTGAGTGGTGTGCAGCGCCGGTTCTGAGTAGGGGATGCCCACGACTAACATGCCGTGATGAAGCAGGGGCAACATCATGCTTTGTTGTGTTGTCTCTTGACCACCATGCAATGATGAAGAAGAGGTAAATACACAACCTGGCTTATCGATGAGATCACCATTGATCCACATTGATGTCGTGCTATCCCAAAAGTGCTTCATTGGCCCGGCCATGTTACCAAACCAAACCGGACTGCCTAGCGCCAAACCATCACAAGATCGAAGCTCTTGTAACGAGGCAATAGGATCGGTTGGTTGATAGCGTGAATCAGGCTGCTCTTCTACCGTGTACACGTCGTTCACCGTTCTTAACATGGCTTCACAGTTTGGGATAGACTCAACCCCTCGTGCAATCTGCCTTGCTAGAGCTTGTGTGTTGCCGTGGCGGCTGTAGTAAAGAACAAGAATGTTAATGCTCATATTGGATTACAGAATCTCTAGCACTTGCTCTGGTGGACGACCAATTTTTGCTTTGTTGTTCGCGACAACGACTGGGCGCTCAAACAGTTTTGGATTGGTTGCCATCGCGGCGAAAAGATCTTCATCAGTGACTGAAGCATCACCAAGGTTTGCTTCTTTGTAGTCCGCTTCTTTGGTGCGCATCATGTCGCGAACACTGTCAAAACCAAGCTGAGTGAACAGTACTTTCAGCTGTTCAACTGTTAACGGAGTCTCTAGGTATTTGATTACCTCTGGCTGTACGCCGTTTTCCTGAAGCACTTCTAGAGTTTGACGGCTCTTTGAGCAGCGTGGGTTATGATAAATCACGACAGACATGGTTCTTCCTCATTATTATTTTTGATTTAATTGTTTAGCTGAAGCCACCATAGGTGACTTCTTTTTTTTGTGTAACGTTGAGCTTTCTTTTTATACTGGCAACGAGCGTTACCAGTAAACACTCTATTGTAGCGACAAGAAGCGCTCTCGTTGAATCATTAGCTGATCAATTCGAGCGTCGTAGCGTGCTTGTTTTAGGCTTCCTAATTCTGCGATTTGGCTTGCTTGCGTGTAGTACTGAATCGCTTTGTTCCAGTTGGCTTGCAGTGCCAAAATTTCTGCACGAGCAGCCAGTTCTTCGTCGCTATTACCAAGGCTCGTATTTACTTTTGAAAGTAAGTGCCAGCCATTGGTGTCATTCGGGTTATCGTGCGTGTAACGCTGCAATACGCGAACCGCTTCTTGAAGATCTTCATTTTCAATCAGTGCGTTGGCGTAGTTAATGGTCAGAACCGGGTTGTTTGGTTGACGAACCAGTGCCGATTTAAGTTCTTTAATCGCAATCTCAGGCTGCTTCTTCTCGATGTGCAGATCCGAAATAGCATCTAGATAAAACAGGTTGGTTGGATCGCTGTTAATCAGCTTGTTCAGGATGGGCTCTGCTTTGTCTAATTTTTTAGAGTCTAGGTAAACCAGTGCTTGGCCATATTCTAATGACGGAACCAAAGCTTTAGGGGCTTTCTTTAGCTGACGCTCAAACCAATCAAGAGCAGCATCATTATTAATGCCAGCATAGCGCGCAACAATGCGGGCTCTTGCTAGGTGGTAGTCCAGAGAGGGAGCCAGTTTCAGTGGCGGGTAACTACGAGCACGAGCACGTGAATCGGTAATTCGGTCTTCTGGTAATGGGTGAGTCAGTAGCATTGGCGGTGGTGTGCTCGCATAGCGATATTCATCAGCTAAACGGCCAAAGAAACGTGGCATCGCATTCACATCAAACCCAGCTTTTGCTAGCGTGTTGATACCAAAGCGGTCGGCTTCTTTTTCATTACTACGGGTGTAGTTGATTTGGCTTTGCATATTACCCGCAGTCGTTGCCGTTAGGGCTGCAATGCCGGCTTCAGGAGCTGCAATTGCCAGTAATACAGAGGCTGCTAGCGCTGCAATGGTTGCTGGAGAGCGGCGCGCTTGGTCTTCCATACTACGCGCTAAGTGACGTTGGGTTACGTGCGCGATTTCGTGCGCTAATACAGAAGCTAATTCACTTTCAGATTGTGCATGCAGGAATAGACCTGAGTGCAAAGCAACATAACCACCAAAGAAAGCAAAGGCGTTGATGTTGCGGTCACGGATCATAAAGAACTGGAAAGGTGTCTTTACATCATTTGCGTTCGCGACCAGACGATGGCCAAGAGTATCAATATATAGATTTAGAACTGGGTCGTTTACGATAGGCTGGCTACTTCTGATGATGCGCATGTAGGCATCACCATAGATAAGCTCTTGGTCGATAGTGAGTGTGCCGCCAGCAGCGGTACCGATATCTGGTAGCTCCAAACTATTGGTATTCGCCATAGTTGGGGTGCTTAATGTAGCTGCGATGCATAAGCAAGCAATTGAGCGAGCGCGTTTAAACATATTAGTCAGTAATACTCCGTTTCTTCTGACAGTAAGACAAGTGCAATGGAAATTGGTTCTTTATCTGATTTAACCTTTGCCAAGTGCGTGCGCTATCATGAAGGAGGATGAATGAATGATGGCGCGTTTTCAAAAACAGATTACAATACGACCCTTATAATAAGCATCGAGCTCAAGAATGACACCTAATATTCTAGATTTACGCCAAGAGCGCTGTCCAATGGCGCTATTATTAGCCAAGCGTCACAGTGTAAAGTTAGAAGTAGGGCAGTCATTGTCAATTTATGTGTCTGATAACAGTTCGATGAAAGATATTGTTACTTATTTGTCTAAGCAAGCCTATGACGTCATCACTGAGGTTTGCTCTAATTACCATCATCTCCTCGTCACTAAAAAGGAATTGCAGTCAGATGCTTGAAATGGTCAATCGTTGGTATAAACGACGTTTCTCTGATCCCCATGCTGTCAGTTTGGTTGCCATCATTCTCTTCGGCTTTATTACGATCTACTTCTTTGGTCATCTCATTGCGCCATTGTTGGTGGCTATTGTATTGGCTTATTTACTTGAGTGGCCGGTTACCCAACTCCAAAGACTTGGTGTTCCAAGAACGCCTTCGGTGATGTTGGTGATCATGATGTTCTTTAGCCTGATGTTGCTGGCGCTGTTTGGTTTAGTGCCTACCATTTGGGAGCAAGTGGGTAACCTCATCAATGATATTCCAAGTATGTATGGCGGCTTACAGAAGTTCATCGCGACGATTCCTGAGCGCTATCCTGAGTTAGCAAACTTGCAGATCGTTGAATCGATTGTGTCTAACGCGAAAAACAAAGCATTAGGCTTTGGTGAAAGTGTTGTTAAAGGTTCTTTGGCTTCTCTTGTGAGCTTGGCTACGCTTGCGGTTTACTTGATTCTTGTGCCGCTGCTGATCTTCTTCTTATTAAAAGATAAAGAAGAGATGATCAGCATGGCGAGTGGCGTGTTGCCTAAAAACCGTCGTCTAGCGACCAAGGTTTGGGTTGAGATGAACCAACAAATCTCGAACTATATTCGCGGCAAGGTCCTTGAGATCTTGATCGTCGGTGGTGTCAGCTACGTGACCTTTGCGATTCTAGATTTACGTTATTCAGCTCTGCTGGCTGTCGCGGTTGGCTTCTCGGTACTGATTCCTTATATCGGTGCGGCGGCTGTGACCGTTCCTGTCGCGATTGTAGGCCTGTTCCAGTGGGGATTAGAGCCTCAGTTTTACTGGTTGCTTCTCGCTTACGGTATTATCCAAGCGCTAGATGGTAACGTGCTCGTTCCGGTTCTTTTCTCTGAAGCGGTGAACCTGCACCCAGTGGCTATTATTGTTGCCGTGTTAGTGTTTGGTGGGTTGTGGGGATTCTGGGGCGTGTTCTTTGCTATCCCGTTGGCAACGTTAGTTAAGGCGGTTTGGAATGCTTTACCGAGTCACGCATTAGACGATGACCCTGAACATCAAAAGTAATTGATCTTGTTATAGAAAAAGGCCGAACATCCATGATGTTCGGCCTTTTTGCTCTTAGCTTAATCATTAGCTTAATGAGTGTTGCTCTTGCCTTAGAGAGTGGTGAATCTAAGTCATTAACTCACTCAAATCGCCCTTACGCTTCTTGATTGAAGTAATCTAGAACCACTTCGTGGTGAGTCTTAGTCTTGAACTTGTTGAAGACATGTTCAATCTGACCTTCTTCATCAATTAGGAAGCTAATACGGTGCAGACCGTCGTAGATTTTACCCATGAATTTTTTCTCGCCCCAAACGCCAAACTGTTCAGCAACGCTGTGGTCTTCATCAGATAGCAGGGTGAAGTTTAGAGATTTCTTCTCAACGAAGTTTGGTAGACGTTTTACTGGGTCAACACTCACACCTAGAACAACCACGTTTAGGTCATCAAGCTGTGTTTTGATATCACGCAGGCCTTCCGCTTGCACAATACAACCTGGAGTCATTGCTTTAGGGTAAAAATAGAAAAGTACTTTTTTACCTTTGAAGTCACCAAGAGATACGATATTGCCATCTTGATCTGGAAGAGAAAAAGCAGGTGCTGGAACACCAGCCGTTAGCGTATTCATGACATTTCCTTTTTAAAGACTGTTTTTGATAAAGTTGAGCGAGCCTTGGACTGATAGGCTCTGACACAGCGAATCGAATTCTTCTTGTAGCTGCATCAAGTTACATTCTGATTGCACAGAAGCGGTAATAGAGATATGGAATTGGTCGTTGTCGAGTTGAACCTTAGATTTATTGATGGTTCGTGCACTTAACGAATCGAGGCCGATGTTTCGGTCTGCGAAGAACTGGGTAAACTGCTCAGTAAGTCCGATTTTATCGTCTGACTCAACGAACACCTCTACTGTGTAAGAGTTCTCAATAACATCATGAGTTGAGGTTCGCTTCATAATCGTAATCAAGTCGTGCTCTTGTCCAAGCAAGGGCAAGGTGGTTTCAACGCGGGTAATGTTGTTTGCCTTTCCAGACAGCAGCATGATAAGCGTAAATTCTTCGCCAAACAGGGCGATACGGCTATCAATAATGTTACAGCCTGATTGGGTGACTAAATGAACCACTTGGTTGCATACACCTGGGCGATCAGTGCCCACAGCTGTGATTACTAGATGTTGAGTCATAAAATCACGTCTCTTTATATTCCATTGATTCATGCATGTTAGCACAGTTAGCTCGTGGAATAAGCGTGCGTGCGGGGCTTTTTATGTGCGACCTTGCTTCGAACATGCAACCAATGATAAGAATATCGAGCGCGTTAAAAAATGAGATAGAGCGATGAGAGCACAGCTTACTTGTTACTGACATCCAGTGATGTGCTATCCGCTAGATTGAGTGCAGGTTACCCAAATTCTAGGTAGAACGCCGTTAGAAGTCGTTTTACCTCAAACATACGACAATATTTAATGCAGATGTTGCCGGTAAGCCACTTTAATGTCTTGTGTTTATTGATTGGCTTACAGTAACATGCAAAAAGAATAAATTAAGGGAGATAGACATGTTTTCAGGAAGTATCGTTGCGCTAGTTACGCCATTTAATACAGATGGTGAAGTGGATTTCGACAGCCTTAAAAAGTTAGTTGAGCACCATATTGCTGCAGGTAGTGATGGTCTGGTTGCGGTTGGCACAACAGGTGAGTCTTCAACACTCACTATTGAAGAGCATGTCAAAGTCGTCAACAAGATCGTTGAATTTGCTGATGGTCGTATTCCCGTTATCGCTGGTACAGGTGCAAATGCAACTCATGAATCTGTTCTATTCAGCCGTTTGTTGAATGGTTCTGGTATTGCTGGTTGCCTGAGCGTAACGCCTTACTACAACAAACCGACTCAAGAAGGTTTGTACCAACACTACAAAGCGATTGCTGAAGTCAGTGACGTTCCACAAATTCTATACAATGTTCCAGGTCGTACTGCGGTAGACTTGTTGCCAGAAACGGTTGCTCGTCTTGCTGAGATCGAAAACATCGTTGCACTGAAAGATGCGACGGGTGATCTCGACAGAATTGCAATTCACCGTGAACTTTGTGGCGAAGACTTTATCTTACTAAGTGGTGATGACTTAACAGGCCTAGAATTTGTTAAGCGTGGTGGCGATGGCGTGATCTCTGTAACGAACAATGTTGCAGCCGCTGATATGGCAACCATGTTCAAGCTAGCAAAAGAAGGTAAGTTTGAAGAAGCGGAAGCGATCAATGAGCGTTTGATGCCTCTACATAAGAATTTGTTCGTTGAGTCTAACCCTATTCCCGTAAAATGGGCGGTTCATAAAATGGGTCTGATTGCTGAAGGTGGCTTACGTCTACCGCTGACTGAACTGTCAGAGCCAGCTCAACCTGTTGTTGCTCAAGCAATGACTGAAGCGTGCATTTACTAAAACGTATGAAGTGATGCCGAAGCGAACCTTCGGCATTTAGGAGTATAAATGAAGTATTCTCACCAGCTAGTGATTGGGTCACTGGCTGTTTTCGTTCTTACAGCATGTTCTGGCAACCCGACTCAACGTCGCCAAGCCAAAGATGATTTCGAATACTTAGAAACACCTGAGTTTTCACAATGGCAATTGCCTGTAGATGCTCAGCCTCAGTTCTACCCAAATTTTGACATCCCAAGCGGTGAATTCAGTGGTGGTACTGGTCGTGAAGTGGATATTCGTCCACCGCAACAGGTTCTTGAACTGATCCCGGGTGCTCGTGCTGAGCGTCAAAACGGTGAAGTGACACTATGGCTTCTTCGCGCAGAAGAGGCAGACCGCGTGTGGCAAACGGCTGTAGATATGCTGGCTCAACGTGGTATTGGTATTCGTGAGCAATCAGAGAATGAGATTGAGACCGATTGGGTAACTTGGGTTTCTGAAGATGAAGACGTAGAGATTGGTAGTCGTTACTCTATCTCTCGCTTCCAAGCAAACAACCGTCATGGCTTCAAGATTAATCTGATTGATTGGCGTGAAGGTACTGAAGAGAAAACAGTAACGGCAACCAATAAAGAGCGTTACAACGCGTTCCTGACCAACCTAGTTATGGCTAAGTACGATGAAAACCTTCGTGCTGAAGCGGCGCTGAAAGCGCAAGAGTTGGTGAAGCGTATTCCAATTTCAATGGGTGCTGACCGTAGTGGTTTCCCTGTGATTATTGCTCGTACGCCATACAATGTATTCTGGCAGCGTCTGCCTAACTTGTTGCCTGAAATGGGCTTTGAGCTTGAAGAACGCAATCAATCTCAGGGTACGGTGAAGGCGAAGTACGCAGCACCAGATGATGAGTTCTGGGAAGAAATTGGCCTACAGCCTATCGACTTAGCGCCAGGCACTTACAACTTCCTATTTGGTGACCTTGGCAACCGTACGTCAATCAACGTAACGGATGCATCAGGTAAGCCAGTAGAAGAAGAGCTGCTTAAGTCTATGGTTCCGGTATTAGCGCATATTGCTGACCAAACCAAAGATGACAAAGAAGCGAAAGCTGAGTAGTCATTCAAGCCGTCACAAGCTGAGTTAAATCAGCCTTGTGATTAGCAAAAGCAAATAAAAAAGAGGACACACTGTGTCCTCTTTTTTATTGTATTCGTTGTCATCAGGCTACATTGGTCAATCAAAATTGGTCAATCAAGCTGATTAGCCAAAGCAAAAGGCTATGCGTCTTTATTGTCTTTGGATTCTTCTTTTTCAGCTTTCTCTTGGTTAAGTTTATCCGAGCGATTGAGCTTATCTAAATCTCGCTCAGTTTTACCACGCCCCGTCAGATCCATATTGGCTGTCTGTTTGAGCGCTGCGATGTTACCCACAACAACGCTAACTACGATGATGATGATAACCCAAGGGTTTGTAAGCCACTCCAACATAAGCGCTCCTAATGACTGATATTCGCTACGAAGCGTGCATAGATCTCGTCTAGCTGCTCCATAATAATCTCATACCCTAATACTGGCTTAGATTGGAGTTGCTTGCCAAGTAAAGTCGGAGATAACTGTGATAAACACGACTCCGATACTTTGCGATGGCTGATATGCCATGGTTCGATCGCCACACCACCCAAATCTTGGCTGTAAGGAAAGAAGAAACCAAATTGTGCAGCATGAACTGATAGCCATTGGTAAAACGATTGCTGGTGGCCAGTAAGGTATTCCCATGGTTCTAATTGCAGATGTATGCCTTCAGGTAAGTGGTTACGAGCAAAGACATCGAAGTCACAACCCCAATGATGACGACTCGCGCCGGGAAGCGCAGACCATCTCAGGATAGCCGATAGCTTTTGTTGTTCGGTCAGTTTTGAAGCATCAAGAGGTTGGCTTTCTGAATCTAATATCGGAGCTTCGCCAGAAAACTTACGGTTCCAAATCAGAGATTGCCTTTCATAGTCGCGAAAGCCACTGGCAATCTCCATTTTAAAACCATCGAGCTGAGCAGCTTCAATCAAATTATTCAGGTCATTCTTAACCTCACTGTGGACCAAGAAGGTCTTGGTGCCGATCAGGCTAGGCTCTAGATGAGAATCTGATTGTCCGGTAAGCTGCTCTGGTGTCATAACGAGTCTCTCAATAATTGGATGCTATGAATCGCTGATGAAAGACTATTTAGCGAATAGGTTCACTAATGTTCTTTCGTACATGTCAGTTAGCTTTTCTAAATCGGCTACCTTCACGCATTCGTTAACCTTGTGAATCGTTGCATTCACAGGGCCTAGTTCAACCACTTGTCCGCCCATACGTGCAATAAAGCGACCATCAGATGTACCGCCAGTCGTTAGCAGTGCTGGTTTCACATCATTGACGTGACCCACTGCATCAACAATAGCATCAAGCAGTGAACCTGCGTCTGTTAAGAACGGGTCGCCATTGAATGTCCATCTTAGGTCGTATTCGAAATCATACTTGTCGAGTGTCGTTGTGATGCGCTCGACGATGATGTCGTTGCTTAACTCTGTACTAAAGCGTAGGTTAAACTGAACATTAAACTCACCAGGGATCACGTTTGAAGCACCAGTACCCGCACTCACATTTGGAATTTGGAAACTGGTTGGCGGGAAGTAATCATTACCTTTATCCCACTCAGTTGTTGCTAGCTCATTAATAGCAAGCAGAGAGCTGTGTACTGGGTTGTTTGCTAGGTGAGGGTAGGCAACATGACCTTGTGTGCCTTTAATCGTTAGGTCGCCAGTGATAGAGCCACGACGGCCGTTCTTCACGACATCACCCACGAACTCAGTGCTCGATGGTTCACCAACGATACACATATCGATGTTTTCACCGCGCGCCATTAATGCTTCAACAACACGTACAGTACCGTTGATGAAAGGACCTTCCTCATCTGAAGTGATCAGGAAACCAATTGAGCCTGTGTGGTCTGGGTGTTTGGCAATGAACTGCTCGACGGCAACAATCATTGAAGCCAGAGAGCCTTTCATATCAGCAGCGCCACGGCCATGTAGGAAACCGTCTACGATAGTCGGTTCGAATGGCTTAGTGTTCCACTGTTCGATTGGGCCTGCAGGTACCACATCAGTGTGACCAGCAAAAGCAAACAGAGGCGCTTCAGTACCACGACGAGCCCAGAAGTTGGTCGTATCTTCAAATACCATCACTTCGATTTCAAAACCGAGTGCTTTTAAGCGTTCAATCATCAGGTCTTGGCAGCCTGCATCTTCTGGTGTTACCGATTGACGGCTGATTAGGTCTTTTGCCAGAGCCAAAGTTGGGCTATCTGTCATCCTTGAGTTCCTTGTTTAAATAAAACGTCTAGTCATTAATTTTTAGGCGCTGATTCACTGATCAACGTCCTGTTGTCTGTCTATGTAAATACAACGATCTAAGCAAAAATAGCCGCGTATTGGTCGGCTTTAAATCCGATGTGAAGCTTACCCTCAACTTTTAAGATTGGGCGCTTGATCATTGCAGGTTGTTCAACAAGCAAAGTCACCGCTTTTTCTTCTGTTAGGGTGTCTTTCTGTTCTTGATAAAGTTGGCGATAAGTCGTACCACGTTTGTTTAGCACAAGCTCCCAACCTAGCTCAGAGCAGAAGCTTGTTACTAGCTCTTCTGTGATGCCTTGTTTGCGATAATCGTGAAATTCGAACTCGATACCTTCAGCTTCGAGCCATTTCTTTGCTTTTTTAATGGTGTCGCAATTTGGGATACCAAACATGGTGATAGTCATTATTCTTCCTTTGAGTGATTTTATTTCATTGTTATGAGTTGAATCCTATCAGGAAGCAGCAACTCAGACAAAATAGAGTGATGAATATTTCATAGAGTGAAAAAAAAGCGTAAGAAAATGTCACTATTGGAGACTTATTGATCAGCCTCAACATGTTGTCAGCGAAAAAAGAAATAATTGAGCTGCACATATATAGGAGGTGTCAATGGAGTTGAGTCCTGTTTTTGCAAGGCGGCTATATTTAGCATTGTTAGTGGAAAGCCTTGATAGGCCAAATGTGCCTAAACTCATCGAAAAAACGGGGTGGCCTCGTCGTACTATTCAAGATGTACTCAAGGCGTTACCGGGGATCGGTATCGAACTTATGTTTGTTCAAGATGGGCGACGTCATAATGATGGCTATTACCAGTTATCCGACTGGGGGCCATTTGACAGTCAATGGGTTATCCAGCGTAAAGGCGATATAGCAACAAGCCTTGGATTTAGTGCATAAGCCAGCGAAAGCTGGCTTTCTTTTTTTAGAATAGAAATAGTAGGGAGCATCTCGCTAATATGAGTTGTGAGCTACCCCATTACGTTTCTATTTACTTACACAGATAGGCAGTTCCCAGCATAGTCACGGATGTGGAAAAATCTTGGGGAAGTGTGAATATCACGGTATCTGCGCCTAGCTCAATCGTATTCGACTTGAGTTGATTCATGGCGCCTTGAATCAATGTGTCATTTGGGTAAAACAGGTAGTTGTACCAATGGCCTTCGCTGCCTGTGACTTCCCCTTTATACTGACATTTATCGATATTAATCACGCCATGGTAATCCATTTGCACGTTGGCAGCTTCGCTATGAGGCGTTGATGTCGGTGTCGTGCAACCGAGTAACACGCTACTCATAGCCAAAGCGATTAATTCCTTTTTCATACGCTTATCCTGTTATTTCATCAAATAAATCGCGAAGCCTATCCAGCTAGCGAACAATAATAACCACGGCAATTTACTGGCGTGATTTGATGTTGTTTCATTATCCAAGTCGACATTCTGTTCTTGGTCTTGGTCTTGGTTCGCTTGTAGAGTCTGCTTCTCTTTCTGTACGCGCTTTTTAGCTTTATCGGCTTGGCGGCTGCGTTCTTTTTGCTGTTTCTTGTACAGTGCGATGCCTTTCTCGATACCCTGAGCAATCAGTTTAGTTTGTTCTTTGGTTTGAGCTGGCTTTTGAGTCGCTTTGGCTATCTTCAGTGCTTCCTGTTGAGATTCAACAGAGGGCGTATTAGTTTTGTTTTTCATACTGAGTTCGACAATTAAAACGGATTGGCTACTAAGATAACGCAAAGCTAGTTAAGTATGAATGATTTGCGTTAAAGTGTTGGTTTGAAAATAAGTGAAAGTGAGATTTGTGCGGTACTCCATAGAACAATACGACAAGCACGGCTTTTTGAAAGCTCCAATCTTGCTCTGGCTAGGTTGGTTGTTTCTTGCGAAAGCCTTGGTCGTTTTCATTGTTGCAGGCGCAAGCCGAGAATCGGGAACCGATATTCTTGAGATAATCTACCCAGACCATCAGATGTTTTATGTCGGGATCGCGTTGAGTGTGCCTAGTTTGCTGCTGATGTGGTTATTTGGGCTAAGATCGCCAGATAGAAAGCGCCTTAACAAAGTCGTGTCATGGGGACGTTGGGTTACCATGATGGCTATCTTGGCACAGGGCTCCCATACGATTTATTTAATCTATTTGGATAACGGATGGTTCCGTTGGTCAAATGGCATCACCCTATTGTTGCTGCTGTGGTTAGCGCTTTATCTAACCAATAGCCATGCTGCAAGGGATTGCTTTAAAATGGTTGAGCTCGAAGACTGATTCTCATCAAAACATTTGTCCCATTCCCAATTATACTTAGAAGCTAAAAAATGAAAGGATTAATCTATGCTTAATGTTTCAAATGAGCAGCCTAACGTTCAAAGTGCTATTTTGCCTGAAGCTGGGCCTTTCGCGCTTTACGTTCAACTTAAAGTGAACGCTAATACTGCTAATGTACTAGCAGAAATTCAAAAGCTTCCGACTCTAATCGACGAACTAAACCAAACTCAGCCTGATGCGAACTTAACGGCATCGGTTGCGTTCTCAAAAGCTTTTTGGGATAAGTTCGAGCAAGCAGCGCCCGCTGATTTGATCGACTTCCCTGTGCTGGGTGAAGGTGATATCACCGCGCCGAGCACACTGTCTGATGTTCTGATTCACTGTCATTCAAACCGACATGATCTGCACTTCTTTATCTTGCGTAAATTGCTATCTGAAGTAGCAGCTGATGTTGAAGTGGTTGATGAAACTTATGGTTACCGCTTCCTAGACTCTCGTGACATGACAGACTTTGTTGATGGCACTGAAAACCCGAAAGACGCACAACGTGCTGAAGTTGCTATTGTGCCTGAGGGTGAATTCGCTGGTGGTAGTTATGTGATGGTGCAGCGTTTTGTGCACAATCTGCCAGCTTGGAATCGCTTGAATGTGTCGGCACAAGAGAAAGTGATTGGCCGAACTAAACCTGATTCAATTGAGTTAGATGATGTTCCTGCGGCGTCTCACGTTGGCCGTGTGGATATCAAAGAAGAAGGCAAGGGGCTTAAGATTGTTCGCCACAGTCTACCTTACGGTACTGCTACGGGCGACCACGGCTTATTGTTCATTGCTTACTGTAACGTTCGTCATAACTTCGATGCGATGTTAGAGAGCATGTACGGCGTAACTGATGGCAAAACAGACCAACTGCTTCGCTTTACTAAAGCGGTGACTGGCGCGTATTACTTTGCTCCTTCAACTGAGATGTTGAGTGCATTAACGATTAAGTAAGTCGTCTCAAAAAGAATAAACAAAGGGAGCCTCAGGGCTAATGCCGTTCACTTAAGAGTGAACGGCATTTTTGTTCTTAGCATACCGTTGTGGTCTGGGTTTAACTCTTCTAGGGAATGTCCTTTCCCTTCGCCCTTCAAGTATTAAGCTTTCAGCCATGTTGTGGAACCCCTTTAGCTGACGAGGTATTGCGCCTGGTGTTGAATAAGGTAAGCCTACAAGTAACGCTGATACATGAGCTAACGTGCCGTTAAAACTCAGTTGATAAGGAAGGTAATTTCCCTTTAAATTGAAGCAGAGCTCGACCATCTGATATCGGATTAAATTGTAAGTAAGCAAGATGCCCCATAACTCCTGCTTGACCAGCTCTGGTAAACGACTTCGCAGCGTAAGACGGTTTCCAAGCATGTATTGTTTTTGCTCTCGGTAGCCCAGCTCTATTTCCCAACGATGCTCATAAAGGCCTGCAATATCTTTTGATGGGTAACGCAGGGAGTCCGTCATGGAGGTTAATACTTGGTAGTCTTTTCCTTTAATTTTACGAGTGACAAGTCGAGCGGTTATCGACTTTGGTAAATCAGGCCATAGCTTTCTAGCTCTTGGATTACTGTGTAATTGAACAAGTTTGTCATTTCGCCCTAAAGATTGAACAATGTCATATTGTGTATTTTTCTTGAGGGGGATAAGCCAATGGCGCTCTGAGCCAGAGTCTTGCCATTTATGTAATAAACCTAAAGAATAGAACCCCTTATCGAACATTGTTACGCTATGGTTTGGTGTTGTTTCTATCAGTTTTTCAGCTAATATCATTTCGTTTGTATTGTAATTATCAAATGCACTGGCCGTAATAATGTGACTGCTTAGTTCCATTTGGCAGACCATTCTCACTTGCGGATATTGCGTCCCTTTTTGTCGAGAAAATGCCTTTTCATTTTGCGGGTTATCGGGCGTTCGCCAAACAACGCCATCGACGCCAAGCAGCGTTAATCCATTCCATTGGGGTAACTTTGCACTGTTTAACCATGACGTAGTCATTCGCTCAAAGACCGCTTTAATTGCGTCTTCACCCAACGTCTTTCGACGTTGAGTTAACGCACTCGGTGCGACAAAAGCTTTACCTGTACGGTCGACAATATCAAGTTGGTTCACTAAATCTTTCATGGATTTACTGTTATAGATAGCCATTCCAACAAGCAGCCACACCATGGATTCTAAAGTTAATTTCCTCTTTCTCATCGTGACAGTATCAGTAAGAGAATAGGCTTCGTCGATGAGTTCAATTGGAAGCAAGTCAGACAAAGTCTCAACGCTGCTAGGTTTCCAATCATTAATTATGTTTAGAGCTTGAGAAACATCCATAAAAAAATCCAAGTGCATTAAATACACTTGGATTTTGACAGCTCTGAAGGATCCTTCAACCGATCGCTTTGGCTTTAACTGATCGGCATTAGAGCCTCAGGGCTCCTTTTTTATTAAAGCTTTATATGAATTGGTCGATATAAGAGCAATCGTGAGTTTTATTCCTCTTTTTGTAAGCGAAGGTCTATGGCTATAACTGTTAATACCAATGTCTCAGCGCTGGTGGCCCAGAGAAACCTCTCTAATGCCAATAACATGCTGAACCAATCTTTGGAGCGCTTGGCTTCAGGGAGTCGTATTAACAGCGCTAAAGACGATGCTGCAGGGCTACAAATTTCGAACCGCTTGGAAGCGCAGATGAGTGGTATTGATGTCGCTGTGCGTAATGCGAATGATGGTATATCTATCATGCAAACCGCTGAAGGCGCGATGAATGAAACCACCAATATCATGCAGCGCATGCGCGACTTGTCTCTACAAGCAAGCAACGGTTCAAATAGCCAGTCGGAAAGAACGGCGATTCAAGAAGAGATTACCGCCTTAAACGATGAGCTGAATCGTATTGCAGAGACCACTTCTTTTGGTGGCAAAAAACTTCTCAATGGTAATTTTGGTAGTACGTCATTTCAGATTGGTGGCAGTTCGGGCGAAGCCGTGCAGATTGGTTTGAAAAGTATGCGTACTGATGACATCAACATGGGAGGCTTTAGCTACGTTGCTAATGGCATGGCCAGTGATTCATGGGCAGTGAAATCAAACCAGAATGATATGACGATGTCGTTTACGGATCGTTTTGGTCAGCCTCAAGAGATCACCATTAATGCGAAAGCGGGCGATGATATCGAAGAGTTGGCGACTTACATTAATGGTCAAACGGATCTCTTATCGGCTTCTGTTAATGATGACGGACAACTTCAGATTTATATGTCAGGTGAAGATACCGCGGGTACCATCTCTTTTTCAGGTTCATTAGCCAGTGAGCTTTCGATGTCAGCGGGCTATTACGAGTCAGTTAATGACATCAATGTAACGGATGTGGGTGGTGCTCAGCGCGCCGTCTCTATTTTGGATACGGCGATGAAGTATGTCGATAGCCATCGCTCTGAATTAGGGGCAATGCAAAACCGCTTTGATCATGCCATTAACAATCTTGAAAACGTTCATGAGAATTTGGCGACATCAAACAGTCGAATCAAAGATACCGATTACGCCAAGGAAACGACTCAGATGCTAAAGCAGCAAATTCTGCAGCAAGTTAGCACCACTATTCTGGCTCAAGCGAAGCAAGCACCTAACCTTGCCTTAACCTTGTTAGGTTAATCAATTACTTTAAATCTCATAACACCATTTCAGTTTATTTGGCTTCTTTGGTTAATAAAAACACAAAACCTCGCTCGACGGATTTCTCGACAACTTTAGCGTTTTTCTTATCTTTTTTTGATAAATTTATTACCAGTCACGCTTTCTTCTCCTTTATCGCTATTTCTTTAATTTTATTGTTTTTTTCCTAAAGGTTTCGTCAATTACGCCGTTATTAAAAGTAACTTTGAGAGAACTACTTGGTTTTCCGAGACGTCGGAA
>NZ_JBFSSD010000078.1:0-16299 GCF_041466145.1 Vibrio sp. 10N.239.312.D08
CGTTAAGTTGTCCGCATTACACCTGCATCAGTCGTAGAGCCAAGCAAGTTGAGGTCTCATTTAAGACTAAAGCGAGAGGAGCGATACAACACCTAGCCATTGATGCAACTGGCCTTAAGGTTTATGGCGAAGGTGAATGGAAAGTCAAAAAACACGGGACGGATGGCAAGCGGAGAGTCTGGCGAAAGCTGCATATTGCAGTTGATACAAGCACTCATGAGATCATTGCCGCCGAGCTAAGTTTATCAACGGTTACAGATGGTGAAGTACTCCCGAACCTACTGAAACAAACACGTCGAAGCATCCTTGAGGTGTCTGGTGATGGCGCTTACGACACGAGAGCGTGTCGCGCTGCTATTAAGATGAAGCGAGCCGTTGCGCTTATTCCCCCAAGAGAAGGGGCAGCCTTCTGGGAGCGTGGTCATCCTCGAAATCTCGCCGTGGGTTGCCAGAAATTATACGGCTCAAATAAGTATTGGAAAGAGCGGTATGGATACCACAAACGTTCATTGTCAGAAACAGCGATGTATCGAGTTAAACAGTTGCTAGGAGGACGATTGAGCTTAAGAAATTACAATGCCCAGGTGGGTGAAACTTACGCGATGATAAAAGCGTTGAACAAGCTTACTGGCTTAGGTATGCCTGAAACTTGTCGTATTGATTAAGAAATACGCGAAACGGGGTTGTTCTATCTTTAAATTTAATTACGCAACAAAGCCCTTTGGAATACGTCGTTCAAAGCAAAGCAGCTTACTTTTGAACTGAGCGAAAACGATCAGTTGGATGACCAACTTTGTGAGCAGATAAAACGCTTTCAATCTCTTGGCATTAAAACCTCAATCGACGACTTTGGCATTGGCCATTCAGATATGAATAAGGTGATGAGCCTTAATGTTGATGAAGTGAAGTTTGATAAGTCAATCGTGAATAGCGCAGAACCAGCACGTTCGGACTTGGTGAAGCGCACGTTGGCGTACTGCAAAGAGTCTGGAATCGAAACCGTGGCAGAAGGTGTTGAAGATACGGATACACATCAGCTCGTCCACCAGCTAGGTTTTGATAGCTATCAGGGCTTTCTATATTCAAACCACTGCCTTTGACCGATCTTAGACTTGTCATGTAAAAGTGAGTACTCAAGCAAGGTTAATTTAAGACAAGCTCGACGCTTTTCTTTTTCTGCTTAAGATCGTGATATCGAATGCACTTGAAGTAAATATCGTGTTTGTTTTGGATGTTCTGAGAGAACGGGTTATTCACTACTTTCTTTATATCAGCCTTGAAAAATGGCATGCCGAGTTTGCTCATATACGGCTCTAAGTAAAGATCATAGAGGAACTGGGACATTGCAGGATCAAGAGTAGGAAAGCGGAATTCAGTACCCGATAAATTGTCCGCCATGTAATCGAAGATCTTACGACGAATAACAATACTAACGGCACCAACACTGCAAAGCATCTTACTTAACCCGTCATACACCACATGCCCAATAATGACGCCCTCAAAAAGAAAACACAGTACCTGCATATCTTCTTTTATTACGCCTAGATGTTTAGAAACCTCGATAAAATCTTTGCCATAGGTTTTTTGATGCATGATTTGAATCGATTTGAGTCTTTTCGCTGGAAGTGTCCCCATGCTATATGACTCAACACTCGTCACCTCATAGTCATAACCAATATCAACACTGAATGGACGCTCCACATTCTTAGTGGCAGCTTTCACTTGCACCATTTCTTCAACGGAAAAGTCGTAATCTAGCTGAAAGAAGCTTGCGATACCCAGACGGCGCACAAAACTCGGTACTGTTTTTGCCCTTTCCCACTGGCTCACCATTACCTGATTCACACCAGAGAATGCCCGATGAGAATGGGACAACAACTCTGCGAATTCTTCCTGAGAAATGGATGCTGCTTCGCGAAGTCGTTTTAACTCTTCTGGAAAATTCTCTTTATTCATCGGTCACTTACCTAGCTTTTTTATCAGTGTAGTTCACTTACGCTCGTTAATAAATGGCGCTTTCAACATCGCTTTATTAAGTCAATCAATTAATGAAATTGATTCACAAATCAAAGTAAATCGCTCACAATGACCATTAAGTTCATCGTTGAAACTAGCTTAACTGGATACTTATGATTAACCCAAAACTCATCGCCCTGCTTCCGGATCTCGCCTCGTTCATTTTGGTGGTTAACGAAGGTAGTTTTACGGCTGCAGCAAAACAGTTAGGCGTGACACCATCAGCCTTGAGTAAGCTCATCACCCGCTTGGAAAAAGCGCTATCGGTGAAACTGTTTGAGCGTACCACTCGTACCCTTATCATTACGCAAGCGGGTCAATTGGTTTATGATCAGAGTGTGGTGATGATCAACGCAGCGCAACAAGCCGTTGAACTGTCTACCTCCGACCATACCGAACCTGCAGGCTCGATAACGGTAGCGGCGCCTGAAGCCTTCTTGAATTCGGTATTGCAGCCTTTCGTTGTTCCATTCTTAAATCAGTATCCAGAAATCCAACTTAAATTGAGAGCGGCTGACGGCGACATCGATATTTTACGTCAAGGCATCGACATTGCTTTCCGCCTGACTGATAAGCCCGACGAAAGCTTAGTATTGAAAGAGTTAGGAAAAACAAACCTCGTGTTGTGTGCAAGCCCTGACTATTTAGATGCCAAGGGGATTCCTCACCACCCTACCGAGCTGTCTGAACACGACTGTTTGTATCTTGCAGAGACAGACAAAGATCACATTTGGGATTTTCTTAAAGATGATGAATTTCACACAGTACCCGTCAGTGGACGTTACGCAGTTAACCACTCGCAGATGCGACTGAAAGGTGTGAAAGAAGGTCTAGGCGTCGGTATTTTCCATGACTTCGTGATTCAAGATGCGTTGGCTGAAGGGTCTGTAGTACAAGTGTTGGAAGATTGGACCATCAAGAGTAATTACCATGGTGCGATTGCGATGCAGTTTGCTCAAACCAAGTACATGCCCGCTCGACTGCGTGTATTCATTGATTACGCCATGGAGCACTTAGGTGACAAGTTGGCAGGAGAAATAAACTGATGTTGAAAGGAATACACCACGCAGCCATAATCTGTTCAAACTACAACGCATCGAAGCACTTTTACACCGAGATTTTAAAACTTGAGATCATTGCCGAAAACTATCGTGAGGCTCGCCAGTCGTACAAACTTGACTTAGCACTGCCTAATGGCGCTCAAATAGAATTATTCAGCTTCCCTGACGCACCTGAAAGACCAAGCTTTCCGGAAGCTCAAGGGCTAAGACACTTAGCTTTTTGTGTTGATGACGTTCAACATGTCAAAAGCTACTTGGAAGAACAAGGCATTGAAGTCGAACCGATTCGAGTTGATGAATTTACAGGTAAAGCATTTACTTTTTTTGCCGATCCTGACGGGCTTCCGTTAGAGCTTTATGAAATCTAGAGCTTTATCAAATATAGAGCTGTACAAGTCTAACGTCTTCTTAATAAACAGAGCATGTCATCTGAATAATGAAACTGACCTCCTCAAAAAGGAGGTCAGTTTGTATATCAATTAACTCAATGCCGTCTTGAATTTCTCAACGCGTGAAAATAGTAACCAATCCAGCAGCATTGCTGTCACGATCGTCGCTCCCGCCAGTGGAAACAGTACTGAAATAACTATCACGATCACTAAACCTGTCTTCCAAAGCCCTGCATCGCCAAACTTCGGTGGCGTGCCAAGCTTTCTTTGACCTGAAGGTCTACGTATCCACCACATCACACCGCCAGTCACGGACACAACAATGAACGCCAAACAAAACAAAGCATTTAGAAGCTTGTTAATGATGTTGATGTCACCTTGATGCAATGAAATACCTACCGCTAACGTTTTGGCAATGAAGTTATAATCTTGCCATGTCACCTCACCCAGAATACGACCTGAGTATTGGTCGAGGTGCGTAGTACGGTCCTGCGTTGGATCAATGATGTCACCGCCCATAGTGTTGGCTGTGACCGTGTAAACACCCGTTTCTGAACGCGGGAAATTCACCTTGTATCGTGTAAAGCCAAGTGAGTATGCTTTTTCAGTAACGTCATCAATGTCGAAGTTGCTTGCTGACAACACATGTTGAGAGTGATCTTCACCCATCTTAGATTGATCATGAGGTTCCGTCGCCTCTTCCACATGATGAACGTGTTCTGCTGGCTTATCTTGAGACAAAGGCAATAGTGTTTGCTCCAAGTTCCAAGGTAGCTCTTCTTCTGAGCCATGGTTGAGGGAAGCGTGCGTCTTATCAGACAACGGAATATCGTCCCACATTTGAGCAGGGAAAGTGCTCCATGCTTGAACAAGCTTACCGCCCCAAAAACCTGTCCATGCCAATCCAGACAGAATAAACAACAACAGAACGAGCGATAACACACCTCCAATGTTCGCATGCAGATCACGCATTAAAATACGCGTTCCTGAACCAAATCGAAGCTTAAGAAAACCAGCGCGGCTCGCGTTATCTCTAGGTAACCATAAGTAAATACCACTGATGAGCAACAGAATAGACAAGCTTATTGCGACTTCAATTAGATAATCACCCCAATCACCAATCAACAAAGTGCCGTGAATGTCATTCGCGAGTTGGTACAGGCTGTCGCTACGCGGAATCTCTCCGACCACTTCGCCCGTATATTGATTTACCGTGGCGAAGACCGATGTGCCGTCTACAAGTGCTACCGAAAAGCGGTTAGCCAGATCAGGAGCTTTGCTCGGAACAAACTGGGTAACCGAACCTTGTGGGTATTGAAGTTGTACTGCAGCTAACTGTTGTGACACTTTAATCGGCTCGCCCGATGCAACAATCTCTAGGGCTTCGTGGTGGAAAGTCAATTCGATTTCATCATCAAACAGCATCACCAAACCTGTAATGCTCAGCATTAACATAAACGGGATAACAAATAGCCCAGCATAGAAGTGCCAGCGCCATGTGAGGAAATAGAGGGTTTTATTGCGGTCTTTGCTTTTTATATTGGTTTCCGAACCGGTTGTTGCACTGCTTTTAGACTGCGAAGTTGCTTGTGCTTTCGCAGGGGTTTGAGATTCATTTCTCAACATTATAATTTCCTTTGACACACGCAAACATACCTTCTGAAAAATCAGAAAGTAATCTGAGCATGTTTAACTTTACTTAATACTTTATTTTTTAATTATTTTAATGGGTTAGGTTTAAGCAATAACAAAGGGAGGGCCGCGCGGGGCTTGCCTCGTGTAGCGTTCGCTTAGAGCCAAAAAAGCGTAGCTGTCGGAGACAATAGAACTCAGTCGAGTTGTCAGTAGTGTAGTGGGAAGTTCATCTTGGTGAAACGTGGAAAAATGGCTAAACGGACACGGCTTTCCTTTATGAGTATTAGGTTCGCCTTCTTCGATTTGAACCAATTCAAAGCCATTGACCGTACATAACGACGCCCATACTCCCGCACTATTACCATGAGCATTGATAACAGGCATTAATGTCACTAGCGCCCAGCTTAATGCTGTTGCAAGTAACATGAAGAAGTTGAACGAGGTTCGGCGCATTATTCCAAGTCTTTATAAATTTCCCTTATTATGAGGGACTTGGAATATAGGTAAACGTAAAGATTAACAGCAAGTTAAAAAATTGAAGCTAACGCACACTCTTTTTCGTTAAATACTGGTTACAACACTAAAGCTAAGAAAGTAATACTCATCTCTTTGCAGCAGGCTTTCGATAAAAGAGACAATAAAAACGCCGCCTTACACCTTCCTCGAAAGAGGGTAATGTAAGGCGGCGTTTTAGAAATCGAATCTTGAGGTTTGCTCTTTGTTACCTATCTAGCAAACGTTCATGATTAACGAATTAACCGAAGATCTTGCTCCAGATGCTTGGGTTACGCTTCTCATGGTACTCTTCACGAAGGCCATCAATAGTACGAAGTTCTTGCTGTGCCGACGCTAAGTCACCTTGGTCTAGCTTCTGCTCAATGCTATCCAGTGATGCACTGATCTTTTTGAAGCCTTCCATGAAGTTGTCTTCTTTCTCGACTGGGTAAACACCCGTTTTCAGCTCGGCCACTAGCGTATCTAAACGAACGATAGGCTTTTGCATCTCATCAATGCTTTGAGCTTCTGCCGCTTGTTTGAACGCAAGCTTCATTTCTTGCATGTTTTTCTTAAGGTCTACATTAGCAAATGCGTTGCCAGACAATACTGAAGCAGCGATTAAGCCAGATAAAAGGATTGAGCGAGTTTTCATTGTTTCTCCAAGTGAAGCGGTGTCTTTGAAGTTAGAGCCGTCATTACTGTGGCACTTCGACTTTATTATTTTCGGCTAGTGTATACAAAAATCTTTCAGGCACAAAAATTGATTGTGTCGAAATGCAAACCCGCCGACATTCTCTTAAACAAGATCTGAATATTCTGGGATTTCATTACGACCGCGCAAGGCCAAAAAGGCTAGGAACTGCTTTGGCGAATGGGTAATCACTTTACTCGAATCTACGCCCACTTCATCTAACAATGCTGCGACTAAGTCTAAGCCACCGACATCTAAACAGAAATGCGCATCGCTGCCTGTTGTAATAAATGCACCCTTCGCTTTCGCTATTCTTGCAATCTCATAGCAGCGGTCAACACTGCCAACTCGGCTATTGCCTTTGAGTGTGGTGTTGTTGATCTCAATCGCCACGTTGTTCTCAACCGCACATTGAATAACGGCTTCGAAATCGAAATCAAAATTAGGATTGCCTAAGTGACCAAGCGCATCAATTCGACCGCCCTTAATCACATTCAACAATGCTTCTGTATGGGTAGCGACATCCGATGGGCGAAATACTGGCTCATGAAAACTCGCGATCACCCAATCCAAGTTCTTATCCACACTCGGATGAATGTCGATTTCACCCTGTGTGTTCATGATGTTTGACTCAACACCTCGAATAATTGCGACATCTTCAATAAAACGAGGAAGCACACGCTGATTGCTGAAGAACCAATAGTGTGGAGCGCCCGGCATTGATTCAGAATGGTCAGTGGTACAAAACATGGCTAAACCATTTTGCTTTGCCGACTTGGCGTTTTCGATCAATGTGCTGTAAGCATGACCACTTGCGTATGTGTGGGTGTGAGTATCTACTTTGAGTTCCATGAATCAATCCCCTCTTCGCTCGGTCAAATACGTTTTTTCAGAAAGTAACTCTGAATCTCTTTCAGGAAAAGAATGCTTCAGAAAATGAATGCCTAATGGCAACAACTCGGCCAGTTTATCAGCTGAAAGTGACAATTAGCACCCAAACATAAAGGTTTATTACTGGTTCATTTACACGACACGGGAATACGTGGCTAACCAGAGCCAGCCAGCGCTTGGTCTTATCTAAGTCGAACCGCACACACTCGGTAATTGCGCCAATTTTTTGCAACCTACCCAAGTTCGTCAATACTTAAACCAGCCTACAAACTGGAGTGTTAGATGAGAAGAAGACGATATCCGCTGAGTATCCACATCACTAGCCTTTTCCTAATTTTGACAACACTTGTCGGTGCGGTATTGATTTCGATTAGTTATCGGCACTCCCAAGAGCTGCTGCTAGGCACAGTGCGCGAGATCAGTAATGAGCACCGCGACAAACTGGAATCAGTATTTAAACAAGCCATTGCCCCTGTTATCACAACCTTAAATGTGATGGCGGTGAGCCCGTTTGTTGCTCATCAAGCTTCCGCTGTCGAAAAAGACTCTTGGCTTGCTTCGGTCGATATCATCTTCAAGCAAAACACCAATTTGGTCGCTCTATTTTATGGTTCTGTAGATGGTGACTTCAGAATCTTTCGTCCATTAAGCACCAATAAACAGAGAGCCGAAAACAGCGCGCCCGCTAAAGCGACCATGATGGTCAGCAGCACCAATCTAGACGGTGAAAACTTTATTACCTATCTTGATGGCGCACATCAAGTGATCAGTACTCGACAAGCAGAGAGTAAGTTCAACCCCACCACTCGTCCTTGGTTTCGTAACGCAAAGCCTGATGGCTCAATACAACTCTCTGAACCCTATCTGTTCTATTTCCTGCAAACCAATGGCATTACACTCTCTAGGCGTTCTGCCGATGGCAAGCATGTGGTTGGTGCCGACTTTACGTTGAGTTCCCTCTCTTCTCAGATCAGTGAATTAGCTTATTCTCCGCAAACCCGACTCGCCTTGTTCGATCAACATTTTAATCTTCTCGGTCAGCATCAACTTGAGCTATCAGTACCCAAGCCTGACTCCCAATCTGATGACACAAGTAAAACTGAGCAAACGAACAACCAAACGACGGGGAATCTCTCTGGCAGTGAGCAAGACCAAAGCTTCTTTAACGTGCCCAAACGTGAACAGATGGAAGCATTGAAAGCGTCCGTTATTGCGCCGCTTATCTCTGATGAAGAGAAGTTTAACCTCAATCTAAAAAACGTTGAGTACAACTTAAACACTTGGGCACTAACGCTAACGCCGGTTCAACTGACTCAAAATGTCACCTTACACTTGGCAGAAGCGACGCCACACAATGAGCTGCTCGCTGATCTTATCTCGATGCGAGACAAGCAAGTTGCGGTCGCGATTGGGATGTTGTTCATCTGCTTCGCTATCGTATGGTTTGTTGCTAATCGACTGTCTCAGCCGCTCAATACGCTGATGCAACTCACCGACAACATCGCTCGGTTCGACTTCAGGCGTACTCATTATCCCAAAAGCATGATTCAAGAAGTGGCTAACCTCGCCCACTCGATTGAGCTAATGGAACACACGCTTCATGATCTGATTACCCTACTTCGAGACACCGCCGGGAATCAGGAGTTTTCGATCTTAGCCAAGAACATTGCTCATCAAAGCTATTTAATTACCAAAGCAGAAACCATTGTCCTTTTCACTCAATCCAAAGAGAAAGACGTGTTTGATACGGCAGCCAACCTTGCCATTCTTCCTTTTAAGGCCGACATCAATGACTTCATCAAACACACGCCTTGGTTGCTGTGTCAGCTTAAATCTGGTGAGACGATCCATTTAAACAGAGAAGACAATGTTCTCAACTATTACCAAGATTCGATCTTCAATTCAGACCTGTACCTATTTCCACTATTAAACCGAGAGAAACTGTTGGTAGGGATTGTGGCAATTGGCTATGAGAGACCAATTACCAAGATGCAGGCAGACAAGCACGCCTTTTTAAGAGAGTTGCTCAGCTTTGCGGAAATAGCGAAAGACAACATCGACCAAATGCAGCAACAAAAAGACATGCTTAATGCCTTTATTGAGCTGATTGCATCGGCGATTGATACCAAGTCACCTTATACGGGCGGGCATTGCCAACGAGTGCCTGAGCTCACCAAATGGCTAACTCAAGCAACCATAGATGATGACCGCTATTACCCGCAATTCTCATTGGACAGTAAACAGTGGGAAGAGTTGATGCTCGCCGCTTGGCTTCATGACTGCGGCAAGGTGACCACGCCTGAATATGTGGTAGATAAGGCAACAAAACTGGAAACCATTTACGACCGAATCCACGAAGTGCGAATGCGTTTTGAGTTGTTGAAACAGCAAGCGGAAACCGATTACTGGAAAGCGATGGCGAACGGTGCACTACAAGAAGAACAACTCAAAATACTCGAACAAAGCCTGTCTGAACTGGATGAGGAGTTTGCCTTCGTTGCTGAGTGTAATCTTGGCGGCGAATCTATGACGGAAGAGCAGCTAGAACGCTTAGATCAAATAGCCAAACGCCAATGGAAACGTACACTGGATGATCAATTGGGTTTGTCTTGGTCTGAAAAAGAGAGATTTAACACCCAAAAAGAGTCGGTTGAGAAAGAGAGAACTGAGCCAACAAGTCAGGAAAAGGGTTTGCCTGTCATGGAGCCTCTGCTTGCAGACAAACCGGAGCATAAAATACCTTGGGACAATGGCTTTAACCCTGCCGATGTATGGCAAGAAGCGTTTGTACTTAAGCCCGGAGAAGTTAAATACAACCAAGGTGAACTGCACAATTTGAAAGTACGCCGTGGTACGCTAAACGATGAAGAACGTTTCATGATCAACGATCATATTATCCAAACCTTCACCATGCTCAACAAGTTGCCTTACCCGCCTTACCTTCAAAACATTCCGGATATCGCCAGCGGACACCACGAACGTATCGACGGTAAGGGATACCCAAGAGGCTTAAACGAAGACCAGTTACCTCTGCCGTCCAGAGCAATGGCAATTGCTGATGTCTTTGAAGCGCTCACCTCTAGTGATCGCCCTTATAAGAAAGGTAAACTCTTAAGCGAATCACTCAACATCATGACCGACATGGCCACCAGCGGTCATATCGATCCCAAGTTGTATCTGCTGTTTTTGGAAAACAAAATCTACGATAAATACGCTGAGCGATTCCTAGAAATGAACCAACGCTGCGAGATTGACCCGCACGAACACATCGACCGAGTAAAAGAATACATACGCTCATTGTTCTAAGTTTTAAATTAACCATTCAGAGGATAAGCCATAACTCAATGGTTAGCTTTTAGCTGCCGAGTCCAATACCGCAACGTCCACTACAGTCGCTACAGCCACTGTGGTGTGCGGTTTTTGTTTGGCTTTCGCCTTGCTGTGTCTTTTTGCCAGCAATGTATTGGTGATGCTCGCCACGACAATCAGGTTAATGCCAATCATCTGTTGTGTAGAAAACACATCATCAAAGAACAAGCCCTGCCAAAGCGCGCTAAACAGCATGTTAGTAAAAATCAGAGGTGCCAACTGGGAGCCACTGTCTGCAAGCTTATACGCCTTGGAACGGAAGATTTGGGTATTGATGGTAAACAGTGCAAGACCAAGTGATCCGAGAACAATCCAGCGTAAATCGTCAAAAGACAGCAACGCCGACACGAAGCCTTTTTCAGCACTTTCAAGAACATCAGGCACCGCAGAAACTGAAGTAAACACCACCATTGGAATCACAATGATTGCCGCGACTAAAAAGGTCCACGCGTTAAGCTCTGCTGGTGTCAGGCTAGTTTTAGACGCTCGGTACAAACTCACTTGCGAGCCAGAATTAAATACCCCCGCGAGAAGCCCAAGCAGAAGCGCAGGTCTAAAGAACTCCGAACCCAACTCAAACTGCGACCAATCCCCCGCCATCATCACTACGCCAACAAAGGTGACAGCTAAACACACTATCGTCGTTGTATGAATCTTGGTTCTAAATATTAACTTTTCTAACAATGGAATAAACAGAGGCCCCGTACTGAACAACACAACCCCTTCAACAAGCGTTAAGGTTTGCAGTGAAGTAAGGAAACACCACTGACACGCCACCATAAAGATCGCCCGCATCACCAAAGGTTTCCACATTTCTCGTGTCGGCTTGCTGATTTTGTAAAAGGTCAGGAAAAGAAATAAAAACAGACTGGGTAACAAAAAACGCACAAAACTGAGCAACGAAGTGGGCATCACTTCAGATAGATACTTGGCCATCAAGCCACTTAAAGACAAACTGAACGTCGACAACAACATGAAAGTCGTCGCCTTGGTAATATCAGACATAATTATCACCTCCTATGACATCTATTTTAGAGGCGTGACGTAATGAAAAATAGCGAGTAATATTAACTATAACTGTAAGGAAAACTTACCAATGAAAAAACTCGTTCCGCTTAAATCCGTTTATGCTTTCATTGCTGTTGCTGAGACTGGCAGCATGACCGACGCCGCGCGGGTATTGTACGTCAGTCACTCTGCGGTAAGCCAAGCGATAAAGTCGTTAGAACAACTGGTCAACAAGCCTCTGTTTCAACGAGTCGGTCGTCGTGTTGTTCTTAATGCCGCAGGTAAGCGATATTACCGCAAAGTCGCGCCCGCACTTGAGCAAGTGATAGAGGCGACCGAAGAGCTTGCCAAAACGCCTAACGACCACCGCATTACCCTCAACATGGTCAATTCGCTAGCGATGCACTGGTGGATCCCACGAGTTCCCGACTTCCAAGCCTTCGCTCCCTCACTTGATATCCGCATTTCGACGCTAACTGGCCCTTTCGATATCGAGCAGGAAGGGGTCGATGTTGCGCTCGTACATGGCAAGCCCAATGAGTGGGAACAATATTACAGCGAGAAACTGGGCGACGATGATCTGGTCTTGGTGTGCAGCCCTACTCTATTAAAAAACCAGACCGGATTGAGCGTCGAGCAACTCGTCAAACAAAACCCGACCATTGGCGTTTTTAACCTCAGGCGGCAACACGACTGGCAAGTGTGGTGCGACAATTACCAAATTCCACTGCCCACATTCCATAGCAATCTGACGTTCGATGTCTCCATTCAAGCGGTGCAAGCTTCAATTCGTTCGTTAGGCGTACTAGTAACGCATCGCTTGTTTGTGAAAGATGATATCAGCCATGGGATGCTTGTCGAATTGGGTAAACCGGTTGCTAACCCGCACCAAGATTTTTACTTTGTTTGCCCAAAAAACAAATTAAAACAAGAAAGTGTGCTAAAACTGAGAACATGGTTAAGACATGAATTCACACGCTCAGAGACAGCACTGAACGATGACATTCAAGAGCAAGACCAAACTATCAATCAATAAGCGAGTGACAGCTCAGCGGGCTTACAAGAGGCCATTATGATTATTACCACCACACAATCAGTCGAAGGCAAGCGCATTGTCGATTACAAAGGGGTTATTGCCGGAGAAGCCATTCTAGGGGTGAACGTTTTCAAAGATATGTTTTCAGGAATTCGTGACTTTGTGGGTGGACGTTCTGGCACCTACGAGAAAGAATTAGAAAAAGCACGCAACTACGCATTCAAAGAGTTGGAGCAAAAAGCGATTGAAGCGGGTGCCAACGCGGTGGTAGGTGTCGATATAGATTATGAAGTATTAGGGACGGGTAATGGCATGTTGATGGTATCAGCGAGCGGCACGGCGGTTGTCGTCGCTTAATCGCCTAGTCGCTCAATCGCTTGGTCACTTAGTCACTTAGTCACTTAGTCACTTAGTCACTTAAGATCTCAACACATGAGCACTTGGGCACATAAGATGTTGAGCACTTAATCTATTAAGCTATTGAGCAATCAGGCAGCCTAATGAAAACTCGTTCCAACCCTTTGATGACTAGCCACCAAAGGGTTAGAACAGTTATAAGCTGATACTTAGCTTGATGTTACTCGTGCAACCTTTTGCCCGGAGAGCATGTCATCAAACGAGGCAACTCTCGCCAAGAATGCACCTTTATTTTCAGGTAAGATAGAACTTGCTAAAGGTAAGTTCGCTTTCATCGAATCCACCGCTCTTCCACGCACCAGCACTTCAAAATGCAAATGCGGCCCGGTTACGCGACCAGTCGTGCCAGACAACGCAATTTTCTGCCCACGCTTAACCTGTTGCCCCTTCTTAACCAAGAATCGGCTCAAGTGCAGATAGCGAGTTTTGTAAACGCTGTTATGCTCAATCACTATGTATTTCCCCGCATACGGGTGGTTACGAATAGCAATAACTCGACCATCACCGGTTGAATAAACTGGCGACCCTACGGGTGTTGCGAAGTCAGTACCATTATGCGGAGATATACGTCCGGTCACTGGGTGCTTACGGTATGGGTTAAATGGCGAAGTAATTCTTCGGAATTGTTTGTCTATTGGGTAGCGATTGAACGCTTGCTCAAGGCTGTTACCCTCTCTGTCGTAGAAGCGTCCATCTGAAGCAAGAAACGCGGCCACTTCCTTACCTCGTAACCTAATCGATATGCCCTGGATCTCTGTTTTTCCTGTTAGATGGTCGCCTGTGTATTGCTCATTGACCAACACATTAAACTCATCGCCCGCTCTTAACTGCTTTGAGAAGTTAATCTTGTCTCTTAACGTTCGAGTAATATTGGCGATCTGGGCGGTTGTTAATCCCGCTTTGTATGCTGACGTTGAAAAACTGCCATGAACGGTGCCCGTATAGAGCTTTTCTTTCCATTCGCCAGGCATTTCATGGAATTGGTAATTAAAGCTTCCATCATCATTTCGAGTAAAGGCTGCTTGCTCAACCAAACTCTCGTGATAAATCAGCTCCACAAGCTGTTTTGAGTCACTATCCAAAAGCAACTCTAGATGGTCACCAGGTTTTATTGTGTCGAGTTTCAAAGACTCCAGATCCGCTTCCATCACCTTTTGAACGGTTCCATATGGCAGTTGCCATGACGAAAAGATGTTGCTTAGCGTATCGCCAACTTTCACAAAATAATGGACCTTAACCAAAGAGTTGGGAGTCGCTTGCGAGTCGATGACTTCCTTATCATTAGGTTGAGAACCTTGGTAAGGTGTTATTTTGATAGAGATTTCTGGTGCTGGTTTGGAGTGAAAAGAGAGCAAAGCAGCAAGGGAAAATGCGCTGATCGCAGTAACGATCAGACCAATACGGAGGAACTTCATAAAATACTTAGCGGTTATAACGAGGAACTTAGAAAGTGTTATAACATAACAATTAAATCAAAAAAATAAATGAAATGTAAGAAACCATAGCGCGATAGGTGTGAAAGTATGGTGAGCATGCAAAGCCCACCACCTTAGTTAACACGGATCTTTACCTCATATTACTCTTCACGAAGTACTTCGAAGCGTTCTAAGCCTCGCAGCATCTCAAAGTCCGGCTCTTCAGTTAGCAGCTCTCTCATGGACCCACTGGCTTCAATAGCGCGCTCTAAGTCATCGATAGCTTGACCTTCTGCCCCTAATCGAGCATAGGCGCAAGCACGTTGATACAAGGCATGAGCATTTTGGTCATCGACTTCTAATACACGGTTACAAAGACTCATTGCCCAGTGGTATTCCTGTATATCCATAGCAGCGTCAGCTTTGGCAGTAAGTGCTTCTAAATCTCCAGGACGAACCTTCAGTATTTCATCGTAGATTTCAATTTTTTGCTCTGCCGTTTGTGCGTTCTGTGCTCTCAACCATAGGTTATGAATCTCATTGATAATTTCAATTTCGCGGTTGTTGTCGGAAATGATTCTGGTCTTGCGCTTAAGATCCCGTTCAAGAACATTAAACTTCTTCTCATAGTCTTGAGCGATAGAATTAAGTCGCTTATCAGCCATGTCTTGAGTTGTGTGTTTAAGCTCTTTGATGGATTGCCAACCCACCAGCGCGATAAGAGAGGCCACACCAGCAATAATGTAGAAGAAATACGTTACGGTAACATTGGCGTAGTTCAGCGATTTATCCGCTACAGTCAATTCGCGATCCGTCATCTGAATAGTGAGACGTCTCTCAAGGTCTTGCTGTTCCATTCGCAGTTGCTTCAGCTCATCCAAGATATAGCGTTCCATCAGCGGTCTATCCAAATACTCTTGTTCCGAGTACTTAACATCTTCGCTTGCAAAACTCATCGTGCTGAACACCGAGATAACTGCAACCAATAAGATTCGAAGCATTATACATTCCTTATATGTTTATATTTAGACTAACTGTATCTCGTAATAGGCATACAAGCTAGGAAGTCGACAAGTTTGCTATGTCCATATTGGAATTAACACTCTAAAACATCATTGATAATTATAAAACACCTGAAGCAACATCATTAATTTCTAAATTATAAAAATACCGCGTAATACTGTTCTATATGATTAATTCGCGATGCGAATATACCGAAAAATGGTTTATTGCATCGAGATGAATCTTATATTAATAACGATCAGAACGAGGTTAATTTGAATAATCCACGATACGATTTAGTAAGCCGTGTACTGCACTGGGTAATGGCTTCTGTAATCATCTATGCAACAATCGCAGGGTATGTGATGCACTATGTCACCAGTCATCCAGAGCTGTTTTCTTTTCTGTCAGTGCTCAACATGTCATTGGCGACCGTTGCGACGCCACTGCTTGTGGTTCGTTATATCTGGAGCCACTTTCGCTCGTCGCCAAGCATGCCAACCTCTGTGCCTGAAGGGCAAAAATGCGTTGCCAAGCTTGCACACTCTTTGATGTATCTTGTGATGTTTATGGTTTTCAGCACCGGCTACTTAATGCTAAAAGAACCGTACTCTTTATTTTGGTTAGTGAGCGTAAATAATCTAATTACCGACTCTGCAATCAACGGCTTCTTTTTCTATTTACATCGTGCCAGTTGTATTGCCCTAGCCTGTTTAATTGTGCTGCATATCAGTGCCGCACTTAAACATCACTTTGTCTCTAGGAACTATGTATTGAAGATGATGCTCTAGATTCAAAGAATTCAAGACAATTTGCACAAAATCGAGTAGGAGGAGGCCTCGCAGCCTCCGTCCTCTCACACCACCGTACA
>NZ_JBFSSD010000079.1:0-16194 GCF_041466145.1 Vibrio sp. 10N.239.312.D08
GAACCGCAATAACGCTTACCTTTCGCAAGTCCTTGCAGGGCAAGGGGCTTCGTAATCTTGCCCTGGTGACCATACAACTTCACTTACTTGACTTGATCAAAAAAGCCTTAACAGAATAGCAATTGATAGCATAATTTTTTCTCTATTTTTTCGTCTGAATCGACTACTCTTTAAAAACAAGTATAACCGATCTACATGACTCCTTCTTTCTATTCGCTCCAAAAGTAAACTCTCAGGATCAAATAGTTTAAATAAGCGTATAACCTGACTTGAATACCATCCTTTTCTCATTATTTTAAAACGCTTACCTATCCCCTTGATTCCGCTATTTGCACCACATTGATTATTATCATGCTGGCGATATAGTAACTTCGATTTATTTGAGATAGTCCACTTGTAGCCAAAACTCCTTGCAAAAGCATAAATTAACCAATCATGGAGATCAATTAATTCAGACTCGCACTTTGATTTTATAAATACCTGCAAGCCCAATGCTAAGTCATGACTTAAAACAAAACTACATCCTGGTCCCGGAGATTCAAAAAAATGGTCATACGATGTTTGAGGCGAAGATTTTACTATTGTTTTTTCTTTACCATCAGCCCAGAATGCGGTCACATCACTTGACAAAGCTTCAGATGAACTTAACTCCATCTCATAAATTGCTGATATAACCTTGTCGTCCAGCCAAATATCATCCTGATCAGCTAATGCAACATAATCATACTCTTGAAAGCTAGCATCCCTAAAAAGTCGGTAAAAATTAGGGCCAGCACCTCCATACCGCTCTCCATATGGAAGAACCTTGACTTTATCACTGCCATAACTATCTAAAATTTCAAAGGTTGAATCAGTTGAAAGATCAACACTGCATAATATGTCTAATGAAACTCCAGTTTGTTTTAGTATTGAGTCAACCTGTTCCTGAATCCATTTTTCTCCATTGTAAGCAGCTAGTATAACGAGAACGCGATTCATACCTATTCCTTATAACTGTTCAAATAGTAAACCTTGACGATCTTTATCGGAGAGTCTTGGCGGTGAAGTCAAAGGCCAGTCAATTCTCAGTGTGTCATCATCCCAGGCAATTGAAATTTCAGCTTGAGGATTATAATAATCTGTACACTTATACACGAATTCAGCTTCATCACTCGTCACATAAAAGCCATGAGCAAAACCTTCTGGAACCCATAATTGTCGTTTGTTTTCAGCAGATAAGTACTCTCCTATCCACTGCCCAAAAGTTGGTGAGCCTTTTCGAATATCGACTGCCACATCAAACACTTCACCAGAAACAACGCGAACTAACTTGCCTTGAGTGTTTTCAGTTTGGTAATGCAGGCCACGTAAGATACCTTTCTTCGATTTAGAGTGATTATCTTGTACAAATTGAGTCGGCTTTCCCGTAACTAGTTCTTCAAATTGCTTTTGATTCCAGGTTTCCATAAAGAAGCCACGCTCATCACCAAATACACTTGGTTCTATGATTTTTACATCAGGAATACGAGTATCGATTACTTTCATTTTATTATTCCGCATATGCTTGAATATTGTTTAACTCGGCCTTCCAATCGCTCTCTTTAACCGAGAAACCTAGCGTGATTTTTTCAGTACTTAATCGAGAATTGCTTGGACGCTTAGCTGGTGTTGGGTATTGGTCAGTGGTAATACTCGTTAAGCTTGGCTTATTTGCAAGGACTCCTTGCTCAACCGCAACATCAAAAATGGCATCAGCAAAGTCAAACCAACTGACGTGAGGCAAACCCGAGTAATGGTAAACACCGTACTCAACAGCATAACCTTGATTAATGCGCTTCGCTATTTGGATCAATGCATTGGCAATATCACCGGCATAAGTCGGCCCGCCAAACTGGTCACCGACAATACTCAATGCGTTTCTGTTCTCACCTAAACGCAGCATGGTTTTCACGAAATTATTGCCGCTCTCACCAAATACCCATGCAGTACGAAGGATAATATGTTTATCACACGCCTCGGCAACGGCGCTTTCACCAGCAAGCTTACTTTTACCGTAAACCCCTTGCGGATTTGTAGCATCCGTTTCCACATACTCGCCTACTTTATTGCCCTCAAAGACATAATCGGTCGAGATATGCAGTATTGCAGCACCAACACTTTGAGCGGCTTGCGCTAAGTATTTAGGACCATCACGGTTTATCGCATAAGATAGGTCGGCTTCCTCTTCAGCCTTATCAACCGCAGTATGTGCCGCCGCGTTAATAATAATACTCGGCTTAAACTCAGCAACCGCAGCATTGACGGCATCTTGACTAGTGATATCAAGATGCTCTCTATCAAGCGCTAACACTTCAGTATTCTCATAGTTAGCTAACTGCTCAGTTAAACTAGAGCCAACCTGACCATGGCAGCCCGTAATTAAGATACGCATTAGCTTACTGCCTTTTTCTGAGTTTCAGTCACTAGACGTGTCAAATACTGACCGTATTCGTTTTTCATCATTGGTTTAGCGAACGTCAATACTTGCTCATCACTCAACCAACCGTTACGCCAAGCGATTTCTTCTAGACACGCTACTTTCAAACCTTGTACATTTTCAACCGTTTGAACGAAAGAAGATGCTTCATGAAGGCTTTCATGTGTACCTGTATCTAGCCACGCAAAACCACGGCCTAATAATTCAACGTTCAGTGAACCATCATTGAGATACATTTCATTTAGCGTGGTAATCTCTAGCTCACCACGATGAGATGGCTTCACCTGCTTGGCCATTTCAACCACGCGATTATCGTAGAAATACAGCCCTGTCACCGCATAGTTGGATTTTGGTGCTTCCGGCTTTTCTTCAATCGAAACGGCTTTCATCTCTTCATCAAATTCAACAACACCAAAACGCTCTGGGTCTTTGACTTGGTAACCAAACACAGTCGCGCCCGATTCTCTTGAAGCAGCACTTTGCAGCGTTTTTGAAAAAGATTGACCGTAGAAGATGTTGTCACCCAACACTAAACACACACTGTCATCACCAATGAATTCTTCACCAATAATAAACGCTTGCGCTAGGCCATCAGGGCTTGGCTGAATCGCGTACTCAAGATTAATACCAAAATCAGAACCATCACCAAGCAGGCGCTGAAAACCGGCATTGTCTTCAGGAGTTGTAATAATCAAAATATCTTTAATGCCAGCGAGCATTAATGTCGATATTGGGTAAAACACCATTGGCTTGTCGTAAATCGGCAAGAGTTGCTTGGATACGCCGCGCGTCAATGGGTATAAACGCGTGCCAGAGCCACCAGCAAGAACAATACCTTTCATTATTTGCTTTCCTTTGATTCAGTTATTTCTACACCCAAGCGTTCACGCTGATAGCTGCCATCTTGTACATTTTGACACCATGTTGAGTTGTCTAGGTACCATTGCACTGTTTTACGAAGCCCTGTTTCAAACGTCTCTTCCGGCGTCCAATCCAGCTCACGTTGCATTTTACTCGAATCAATAGCGTAGCGGCGATCATGACCAGGACGGTCTTGAACATAAGTGATCTGTTCTGCATACGCTGACTCTTTCGGTACCAACGTATCTAAGATTTCGCAAATCGTGTTCACAACTTCGAGGTTTTTCTTCTCGTTATGGCCACCGATGTTGTAGGTCTCGCCTACTTTGCCTTCGGTCACTACTTTGTAGAGTGCGCGAGCGTGATCTTCGACAAATAGCCAGTCACGGATTTGGTCACCTTTTCCGTAAATAGGTAACTCTTTGCCTTCAAGCGCGTTAAGGATAACCAGTGGGATTAGCTTTTCAGGGAAGTGATAAGGGCCATAATTGTTTGAACAGTTAGTTACTATTGTTGGCAGGCCATAAGTGCGTAACCATGCACGAACTAAATGATCACTCGATGCCTTTGACGCCGAGTATGGGCTAGATGGCTCATACGACGTTGTCTCTAAGAACATTGGCAGCGCTGTACCTTCTGGAACTTCATCTGGATGTGGAAGATCACCATACACTTCATCAGTAGATATGTGGTGAAAACAGAACTCTGCTTTCGCTCGTTCTTCAAGCGTGTTCCAGTATTCGCGTGTTGCTTCTAGTAGCGTATATGTTCCAACAATGTTGGTTTCGATAAACGCCGCTGGACCAGTGATTGAACGGTCAACATGTGATTCAGCCGCAAGGTGCATCACCGCATCTGGTTTGTGATCAGCGAACACTCGGTCAAGCTCTGAACGATTACAAATATCCACTTGCTCAAAGGCATAGCGTTCAGACGAATCCACTTCAATAAGAGATTCTAAATTACCTGCATAAGTGAGTTTATCAACGTTGATTACGCTGTCAGAAGTATTATTTATAATATGACGAATGACTGCGGAGCCGATAAAGCCAGCACCACCGGTTACTAAAATAGTACGTTTTTTCATATCACACCTCAAAGTCATAATTTGAATAAAATTTGTCCCAATCACTAAAGTCAGAACTTTCAATGTGAAACTTTTTAATTTTTTTGTCCATAAGAATAAAATCATCAGTATTAAGACTGTTACTTATGCTTATACCCGTATGCTTGACCTCAATCTTATCAACCAAAGGAACAATGTCATTAAATATAATAGGTGTAGAAAACGCCAGATGTTCATAGTACTTATTGGGAGCAGCATACTTATGCAATAATAAGTCGGGGGAATAATAAGCCCAACAAAAATCTATTTTAGCATAAAGCGCCTCCAAGTCTTTTGGCGAATATTGCCCTAACATAACTAAAAAACCAGACTGATATGCTAGATTAGAAATTTCATCCGCTAATTCACCTCGCCCAGCAATAATACAGTTATATCCGAAATCACTACAAAATTTTATTAGTTCAAGAATACCTCTAGATGAATCTAATGAACCAAAATAGCCTATTACAAAATTATCATTATTGAAAATACTATCATATTTTGGGGTGTAACCTGAAGAAACTGGAATTTTTATTACATTCTCATAAATTCTAACTTTTTCAAAATAACTTTCGAGACTTATACCAAGACGGTCTTCGTAATACTTCAAACGATAATAAGCTGGCAATATTACTCGCTCTGGTTTTTTCTTAATAAAAAAACATTCTATTTTGTCAAATACTTTATTAAAGGGTAAACTTCGGTACCTTGTTTGAGCAATAGGGTCTACTATATCAAGAAAAACATTACGATTACGAATAGAACCCAGCTTGACAAATAGATATGTATCTAGATCCATACACACAACTTTGTTATTTCCTCGTATAAAAAACAAAGAAAATAAAAATAAATATAATAGATACAGAGGATAGCTATAGAAATCCTTGTGATCTCGCCTTCCTAACTTCAGCCGTTCAATTCCATTACATGTTATATTATCGTACGAATCTTCCCAAGTGTTAAATATACAATCAGAAAGTACTTCATCATAACGTTGCGTTCGAGAATCTCGATTTAGAGGGAGTGCTCTAAAGACATAACTACTATTTAACCGATTCATAATATACCTTAACGTAATGTTCTGACATTATATTAATTGAAAAGCACTTATCAAAAATATCTTCTATCAGCAAAGAATCAAATTTATCTATATTATTAATCAATCCTAGGATTCCCCGCGCCAAAGAAGCAGCATTCTTGTCACAAACATAACCAAGAGAATTATTATTTATCACGTCAGATATACAACCAACATTTGTTGAGACAACGGGTAAGCCATTCGACAAAGCCTCTAACAAAGTGAGAGGGAGACCTTCATAATCAGAAGATAGTACAAATGCATCGAAGCAATGATAATAATTTATAACATTACTATCATTTAGACAAATATAGATGGGATACCCCTCAACCATCTTTCTTAGATCGTCTACAACTGCACTATTTTCATCAGCAACACAATAAATAGTAAGCGAAATGTTCTTACACGTTTGATAAACACTTTTGAAGGATTGTATCAATCTAGGGAAGTTTTTTTGTTGATCTAAACGACCCACCGCAATCAGATTAACATCTGATTGGCTGATATTATGTTTAACCTCTAGTTTATTATTAGGACGTACTACACCATTCATTATCGAATAGTTAGGTTCAAGGTTGTAATATTTTTTAAACTCGTCAATAAGTGAATCACCTAATACTACAGTGGAAACATTGCTTCTCCTAAAGGACAGCATGTTAAATAACTTCCGTACCCCTTGTGTTTCTCTTTTTGGCTCATTGTGAATAGTATAAATCACTTTAGTCTTACTAAGAAATATAAATACGAATAGATAAAAATAACTTATACCATGAGCATGGATTATTTCAAATTCTTTACCTCTCAAAAAATTCCATACCCGAAACATATCGAATAAAAATAACATTTTCGAAAATCGTTGCAGATTATATACAGGTATAGTACTAGATAACTTCTTTGAATTATTATCATACGCAGCATCTTGTTGTGATAATACGGTTACATCATGTTTTTTACACAACTCATTAGCGAGGCTAATAGCCACATTTTCTACGCCACCAACAGATAAGCCGGGAACTACTTGTAATATTTTCATTCTATTGCCCTACGTTTGAACATAACAAGTATAATTAGCAATAAAAAGTTTAAATTAGAATAAATAAACTCAGATTTTATTGTAAACACCAAATTAATAATCAATAATATTAATATAAATTTCGACACATTATTGAAATCCCTTTTCCTATAGCTTGAATATGCTCTTAAATAAGCCAAGAGCACTGAACCAACATAAATAACCAACTGAAAAACCCCTCCTGATGTATAGATTCTCATGAACCCGGAATCCGATGGGAATAATCCATGTTGATAGTATTCAGAGTAATCAGTACTAAATATTCCGTAACCTAGATAATGGCGAAATTCACTATCAAAAATGAAGAAATGAGAATCAAAGGTAGCCGATGAAGATTGAGATATTTGCTCCCCTTTCAATAAGTTTATTATTGGTTCGTATATCCAATCGAAAAAATTTGGATAATTAATGTATATGTAAAACGAGGAAGCACTGATAGTAACAATAATAAAGGATATTATAGTTAAAGAACGGTAGAAGCTAGAATTACGAATTAAATACCAAAAATATAATAATGATGCAAAAATTGAAGATCTTCCACAAATAAATGATGAAGCAATATATATAATCTTCAAAACTTTAAATCTACTCCAAAATAGACTAAGAATAAGAGCAGACAAAACAAATACAACACCATCAGAAGCATAGAGGAAACCGGAAACACCATTACTTCTTATCGCCAACTCTCCAATAGTATTTTCTGATAAATTAATATCAGCTTGATTACGGACCACTGAAAACCAAACTGTTTTAAACCCAGGGACTAAGACTTGAAATAAAATAACAATTACGTGAAACAAAGAAGAAGCTGCTATTATAGTCAAAGCTTCTTTGAGGTTTTTAGTACTACAGAAAAGATATGAACAAATAAGAAATGCTGTAAAGAAACGAAACAAAACATTAATGTAATTATTAACTTGTCCATGAATGAAATAAATAATCAGTGTTGCCACCGTTAATACATAAAAAATGGCCAAGATTTCTTTGTTCAAATGGACTTTTGATTTAAAAAAAAGTTGCAATCCAAAAATTCCACCAAAAAAAATGAAGGATAGTATTTGCGTACTAACTCCTATAAAATAAAATGGTGAAATAAAGAAAAAAACAAATAAAGAGGTAACCGCCCTATTTAGCATCAAATTACCACCTAACAAATTTAATATCATATCGGTTCCATAGAACAGAAAATGCAACCAATTTCCAAAATATCATCAAAAAAGCAGATAAAATAACGACACCGTCCAAAAAGTACAATCTGGAAACAATAGGGTATAGTACCAACGCCATCATGCTTGTTAATATCATTATCTTCAAAAAGTCCTTATGCCCTCCAACCAGAGAAAGACATACGCCACTAAGACCAAGAGAAAGATTAACTACATTTGCCATTAGTAAAATCAAAGCTATATTATATGCTGGTAGATACTCCTCACCAAAAGCCATAATGACATACTCACCAAAAAAATAGAAAGTAACAAATGAAACTATAGAAAGAGAACAGAGGGAAATCGCTGATAGCGTATAATATTTATTAACCTCAAATGACTTTTTATCTGCAAAAGACTGACTAATTTTCGGGACTAATAGCGCTGAAACCACCGTATTTAACATAAATATAATAAGGCTAAACCTAATAGCTACACTATAATATGCTAAATCTTGAGAAGTTAAGTATTTTTCGATAAAAAACACGTCAATAAATTTCAAAAAACTTTGTAATAATCCAATCATAGATAACGATAGTGAAAAAACTAAATATTTTTTTATTTTTTTTAAAGCTTCAAAAACTTTAACCTCTCTACATTCTTTAATTTTTATTGTAAAAAATAGCAATAATGGTAATAAAAATGAAAGGAAATTAACAATAACGACATTATCAACTGTCAATTTCGGGTTAAATATAAAAAATAAAACTAACGATATGAGCATTAATGATCGGTTGAAAAATGTATCAAAACCTAAACCAATATTACTTCTTCCTTTGGTTTTATAATAACTAGCAACAAAAGAAGAAAAAGAAATACCGATTATCGTAAACCATATAAAAGAAACGGATTTATAGCCATAATCATAGTAGATGATAATAAAAATACCACATATCGTTGCTAAGAGGACTGTAACGATACTAATAGCAGTACTAAAATCAATTTTTTCAGATTTTGATAGCTTTGGCCATTCTTTTATCAGAATTAAATCAAATCCTGCTCGACACAAAGATGAAAGAAATAAAACTAATGAAAATATAAATTGTATTCGTGAAAAATCGTCTATAGATGTTTCACGTGACAAAAACATCATAATTAGAAATGAAATTATAGAAGAAACACCTACTAAAGCTAAACCTCCTCCTCCTTTTTTAATAAAGCTAATCATTTTGCCAGTAGATCCCTTACTAAACCACGGATCCCATTATCGTAAATGAAATATGATTTCAGCATTTTAAATAACGTAATAAATTTGGTTTCCCCTTTATATATTCTTATTTTCTCATGAATAAAAACGATATTATCTTTGATAAAGCTTCTCTGTTTTATCGAAAGAGAGAGATCTGATGCTAGTAACGCCATGTAAATAGCGAGTCTTATTTCTAAATTTTTTAATAATAACTTTTTTTTTCTTTTCTCGAAACTAACACCAATTTGATTTAATGCATGTTGCCTATATCCAATCAAACATTGATCAACATAATTTATGTTACCTATTAAAGAGGCAATTACAGATAACCAAGCATCATGTGGTACATAGGCTGGTATATTAGGGACTTTCCGAATAAAATCATTCCTTAAAAAAA
Organism: Vibrio sp. 10N.239.312.D08; assembly: GCF_041466145.1. NCBI lineage: Bacteria > Pseudomonadati > Pseudomonadota > Gammaproteobacteria > Vibrionales > Vibrionaceae > Vibrio > Vibrio sp. 10N.239.312.D08. The sequence continues at coordinate 9,363 of NZ_JBFSSD010000079.1, forward strand.
CAGTAGCACCGGTGACAGGAAAATCTTTGCATAATTTTCTATCAAAAGTATTTGTATTCCCTAATTTACCAAGGTCAGAAAGCTTTATTCCTAAAGGTTTACCTTCCTCATCAATTAGCTGAGCATCGGAATAACACAAATCAGCATTAGTCACTTCTAACGCATCTAGCATATACTCTGCCTTTTGTGGATGCCAAATGTCATCCTGATCGCATAATGCAAAATATTTAGATTTTACGTAATTTTTGTAACCATTTTGGAAATTCTTCGCATACCCCATATTTACAGGGTTTATTATAATAGACAAATTATCCAAATTATATTTTTCTTTAATTAATAAGATAGTTTCATCCGTTGAACCATCATCCAATATATATATGTGATCGAAAGGAACAGTTTGCTCAAGAATACTATCTATTTGTTCAGAAAGGTACTTGGCGCCGTTATAAGTGCAAAGAATTACATCATACATCTACGTTACCTCACTTCTCTCAATAGAGTACTATCATAACCAATAGGAATACGATTCATTCCAACCTCTTTGGCAAGCATAATTAACAAAGCTTGACTAGACTGTGCTTCTTCAGCAACTTTCTTCAACGAATACATATCATCCCAATACCCTTCAGGCCTATAATTACACCCGATAGAAGCTATCAGTTGAAACTCATCAACAGGGATGAATTTAGGGTGGTTACTAAAAGAAAATGTAAAATCAAATAATACCAACTCACCATTAACAAATAAGATATTATCGGGCTTGATGTCTCGTAGATAAATATTATTTTTGTTCAATATTTTCACTACATTGAATAATTTTCGCAATCTTCCATCATCAAGAATGACATCGCGGTGTTCTATAAATTCAAAGACAGCATAAGAAAAACACAAATTTGTGCTCACTTGTACAGGCTTTAACACATTGACACCATTGACACCATTGACACCATTGACAGTATCAGAAATTTGTTTAGATAATGTGAGCTCGTTTAACACATGCTTTCCAAAAATCTGTACTTTTATAAAATAGGGATTTTTATTTTTTATTCCTTTGAAATAAGCAAATCCATCATGCCATTTATGGAACAAATATTTATCAATCGAGTCTAAACCTTGTTCTTGGATTATTTTTGATTCAACGAAACGTATGAATAGCTTAAGAATAAAAGGATAGATAACGACAACTTTCTTATGAGAGAATTGCTTTTTTAACTTTGTGAATAGCATACCTAAAATCCCTATATAGAGGAAAAACTTTTCTTTTTAAACTTGGTTTATTGCCGCCATACTTTTCCCCAAAATAAGAAATCATAAGATCATTTGGCTCAGTTATATCATAACCATGGTCACTCTTTAATGAATCTAAAAAAATTTGAGACGATGAATCATATATGTCTTTATGGATAATATTATGATATATTTCTGAATATTTTCTGTTTTTTTCATCTAAATAATATAATCCATCATTAGATAGTCTACGGTTTTTTAGCATTTTCTTCTGCCATTCACGATCATAAGTATTATCACCAATACTATTAACGTCAATGTGTATATATTCATTTCCAATTTTTGCTTGATAACGCGTACTAGAGAACTTCTTACCTTGATGCACTAGATTCAAATTGAAGATGAAATCTAGCTTTTCAGCAACCAATATATCTAAATCTTCTTTTCCAAGGAATAGTTCTTCGCTTACCTCCCCTCTTAGAAAAACATAGTCATTACAGGTTTTTATTACATCTTGAAAGATATTTAGGTTTTCAAAACCACCAGCTCCCAGAAGGTCTCTGTCAACAATACTATCAAGGTCATAAGTAGATCTCACAAACTCATTAGGCTTTTTATGACATAATAGAAGAATATCATGTTCACTTTCTAAAAGATCGTTCGTTGCATGAACTTTATGTCCTCCACCAGTCCACTCTCGATATTTTATTTTCAAATTATATATATTGCTATTTAGAGACACAAATCCTCTACTAGAGCCTATATCATGTACTTCATATTTAGGGGCATGATCATCGACAATTAAAATAGTGATATGCCCGGTACCACAATGTTTTTGTTTGAACGAGTTATTTGGCAAACTTTGGCCATAGAGTCTAGACAGATTTTCCGCAAATAACTCAGGCGTCCATCTAACGGTTTCTGCATGAATAAGCTCTAGATGTTTCTTTACATCTTCTATGATTCTATCGCGCTGATCTTTAGCTTCTGACCATATTAAAATTAAGTGTCTCTCTACCATGTTAGCGTCCTAAAATCTCCAAGATTAATTTGCTAGAATTACCACTCCCATAAGGGTTATGCGCATAACTCATGTGCTCGTATGCTTCTTTATCATTCAGCAGGATAGTTAATTCGGAGGTTATTTTTTCTACATTCGTTCCAACTAACTTCACAGTGCCTGCTTCTAAAGCCTCAGGTCTTTCCGTTGAATCACGCATCACGAGAACTGGCTTACCTAATGAAGGGGCTTCTTCTTGAATACCACCTGAGTCCGTCAATATGATATGTGCGCGGCTCATTAAGTAGATAAATGGGAGATATTGCTGAGGCTCGATAAGATGAATGTTATCAATACCAGCCAGAATACGATTAACGGGTTCACGTACATTTGGATTAAGATGCATCGGATACAGGATTTGCGTATCTGGATGTGCTTTAGCCGTAATAGCAAGCGACTCGCAAATGCGCTCAAAACCACCACCAAAACTTTCACGACGATGCCCTGTTACCAAAATCAGCTTTTTGTTTTCATCTAAGAAGGGGAACTGCGCAGAAAGCGTTGCGTTCAAATCTTTATCAGAATCAATTTTATCTTTTACCATCAGCAACGCATCAATCACGGTATTACCCGTTACTGAAATATCTTCTGGATTAAAGTTCTCTCTTAAAAGATTTTCTTGTGATGTTGGCGTTGGTGCAAAGTGATATTTGGTTAACGCGCCCGTTAAACGGCGGTTACCTTCTTCAGGCCACGGTGAATAGATATTGCCCGTACGAAGGCCTGCTTCCACGTGACCTACAGCGATTTGCTCATAGTAAGCAGCTAAGCTTGCAGCAAATGTAGTCGCTGTATCACCGTGTACTAAAACCACATCCGGTTTGAACTCTTCTAGTACGGGTTTAAGCTTTAACAAAATACGCGCGGTGACTTCGTTAAGTGTTTGCCCTGCTTTCATCAGATTCAAATCATAGTCTGGTGTGATTTCAAATAACTCTAATACTTGGTCAAGCATTTCACGATGCTGAGCGGTTACGCAGCACTTTGCTTCAAAGCGCTCATCGGCCGCTAGAGCATGAACAAGAGGTGCCATTTTAATGGCTTCTGGACGCGTACCAAAAACCGTAAGGATTTTTTTCTTAGTCATTTTATGAAGTTTCCAACCAACAGGTGAAATGAAAGAGGTGATTTTTATTACTTTTAGCCTCAGCCTTTTAAATAGCACTGAGACACTTTTTATTCATTTTGAGACAGTCTGATTTCGACAGTCCCTTATAAAACCTAGATTTTGCTAACTTTCTTAAAACCGCCCCAATAGGCCGCCAAAACGGCTTTCAACCTTTAGGCTTACCACATAACTTGCTAGCCAGTCGCATTTGGGTACGCTACCGCCCTTAGGTTTGGCTCCTAAAGGCAATAGTAACAATTTGTTCGCTTTATGCGTTTTTCATACGGTTTTAAATATGCGGGGTATTCTAGCAAAGTAAGTGCATATTAACCAGTTTGAAATTGACTCTGGCATGACAAACAACTCACCACGCATTCAACCAGCGAGAGCATTGTACGTCTTGCAGGTACTGAGTGCCTATGTGGTAGCGGTTTTCTTGTGCTGCGTCGCAGTAGCGCTTTTCTATATCAATGAAAATATTGCCGTTTCTGTACAGCGAGACGAAGCTTGGGTTGTTGTTTACCGCCAATAACGCTTTAATCTCAGTACGTGTTAGCCCTTGTGGGTAATGGGTAACAAGCAGTTTCAAGAACTCGCCAATACGCCCTTCCACTCGCGCTATCTCTTTTTCTAAAATGGTGACTTTTTCTTCCGTTGTCAGTTTTTTTAGGCTGATATCGTCCATTTGCCCTCTCCCTAATTCTACTTTTGTTTCTTGACGTTTTTTGTCTGTATTCGCGCTTGGTCTGCCCTAGCCTTTTGGTTTCCTAAGATCTTGGTTTTCTGAGCTATTTTTTTAATAGCTTTGGCTGTGTGAACAAGCGCTTCATCTGTGAAAAATTGAATGGTCACTTTTTAGAATCCGTGCCGGGCGATTTGGATTGAACTAGGGCCTTGATACGTGCTTCGAACGGATTGGGGGTGCTTTTGGCTTGGTAGTCCGCTAGGGCCTGAGAGACGGGCGTGGGTTGTTTGTGAACCATGGGCTTGGCTGCCGGTTGGGTTTTAGCTTCCTTGGTCGATGTAGAAGCAGAAGCCCTTGCTGGTTTAGCCGCTTTTGTTTGCTTAGCCGCTCTAGCCTGCTTAAAGACTGGCGATGAGTCTCGCTTCGCTTTGGCTTGGGCGCTTCTTCTTAGCCAGCCATTCACAAAGTGGCCAATGTGCTCAAAGGGTTTGCGCTTATCGGGGTTGATGTACAGCCAGGCTTGCATGGCATGCAGTTCTTGCAGCACATCTAACTTTGGGTAAGTTCGCTCTAAGATTTTGTAGAACTCATGATAAATCGGCGCGCTGCCCTCTTTGGTGAGCAGGTGAATCACGGCTTCATTCTGTTGGCTTATGGGGTTTGTGACGTTGGTTTTAGGTGTCGAGATCTCATGTTGTTCAGAACCGCTTGGAGGATCAAGTACATCGGTGTCATCCAAGCTGCCGCTTTTCAAGCTCAACTCTGTTTTATGTTCTTTATGAAAGATTATGTGTGCCAGGTGATCACTCTCCGTGTTGGATCTTGAGTCACCCAGGGGAGTGTCTGAATTGTCGGTTTTCTGCGCATATTCTGTCTTCTGTGGGTATTCCGACGAAGCTGACGGTAAACCTGTTTGTTCTGCATTCGCGTTCTCTTGATTCGCTTGGCCTAGATCGGCCTGCTGAATGTGGCTGTCGCTGGGAAGACGCAGCTGATATATGTTGCTGCGCTGGCGTCCTGAATCATCAAAGCGCTTTATCCGCTTCACAAACCCTTGTTTTTCGAGCTCGTTAACGTGTCGTTTAACGGTTCTTACCGACACTTCGCAATATTGCGCTAAGTAATTTAAGGATGGGAAACACACGCCGCGCGCGTCTGCGTTATCGGCTAATTTCAATAGCACTAACTTGCTTATTGGCGAGCCAGTTTTTAATGGGATGAAAGAAAGAATTAGAGAAACACACATGGTTAACGCTCCTTGTTAATTAGTCATTCGTATAGAAATCCATTGATATACAGAGCATTAACAACACTTTTTGGCGCTTTAGGGGCGAAAGGCCCATGAGATAAGTTGTAAGAAAAGATGTTTGGTTAATCGCCTCGGATAGATATGCAACATCAACCTTATTAAGCAATGGCTTTTCGAAGCACCTCTCATTTTTCTGTATTCCTCTGTTTTCGTGTTATTCCCGCCAACCCCAATCAAGAATGTTGAAGTACATTGCCCTCCCCATGCAGCAATAAGGTGCTTAATGAAGGCGATAGTTTCTCTTTTTATTTCAGCGTATCAACCCGGAATGGCGAGCATCGAGTGCCGTGCTAACTCCCTCACTCAATCACGTCAGCCGTTATTTTTTAGTGATAGTGATGGGTTTGGCCAAGTACTGAGCTATGAAGTTAACGGTTATAAAGAAAGCCATTTAGAAGGTTGTTATTTTAATGAGGATGAATGCGGTGACACCCCCAGCTATGACGATATTTGTTGGATGATCAGCCGAGCACGGCGTAAGCAGCCTCTGGGTTATTACGTGATGTATTTACGTTATGTCAGCCACCACCCCGGCTATGAAAAAACCGTAGCCACCAGTCTGCGACAACACATCGCATTGCACCCTGATTTAAAAGAATCGCTATCAACGTCTTTAATCGTCTATTTACAACAACACGAGGATTTATTTTGTCAAACACTCCACCAGCAACTGATCGAGTTCCAAATCAGCCGTTAGAAGCGTCTGTTTTACAAGAGCGGGCTGACACCAAAGAACGAATTGATTCGGAAGAGCAGGCTAGCAAGATGGAGCTTATCCCTTCGTTAGAGCCTTGTTTACCTTCAGCATCCTATTCATTCAGCCTGGTTTCGGTTTTACTCCGCTTACCTCATTGCCCGCCATATTCCTTTATTACTGTGCATTGCAGCGCCACGCCGCCACAGCAAGATGTAGGCGTAGCCGAGATTCGTCGATGGCATAAAAAGAAAGGCTGGCGCGATGTGGGGTATCACTTTGTTATTCGTCGCAATGGGGATGTCCAATTGGGCAGGCCGCTGTCGCAAACTGGCGCGCATGTGAAAGGACACAACAAGGGCAATATTGGGGTTTGTTTGGTTGGCGGTTGTAATGCCGAGCTGCAACCAGAAGATAACTTCACACTTGCGCAGCGCAAGGCACTGTTTGGTTTGATGGCTGCACTGCAAGAGCAGTTTTTGATTTCAGATGAGAATGTTAAAGGGCATAAAGATTGGGGCGTGAATAAGGCGTGTCCTGTTTTGGCTTTAAGAGTTTAAGAGCAGATACGGGATGCGAAAGGTGAGGAAAATAAAGTGAGAGTGGTGCTTTTAGCTCCTCCCCTTTATCACGACTGTTACTTGGCAAAAAATATCCTATACAAGGGGAGGCTGGGAGGGGTTGGTTAGGCATCGCTAGCAACCCCCTCTAACTCCCCCTTCTATTAACACCATCACTCACAATAGTCC
>NZ_JBFSSD010000080.1:0-12682 GCF_041466145.1 Vibrio sp. 10N.239.312.D08
ATTTCACAATAATTCATCAATCTTAATTAGATCACATTTTTACTTTAATTGGTATCACCCACATATGAACAGCGTTAAACAACTTGGTATGGGTTTGGTTGGGCTAATTATCGTAGAAGAAAGCACTCCCGTGCAGTTTGATGAAGAGCATGCACTGATGCTTAAGCATTGGCACATCGATAAAAAGGGTCAATGGAAAGACTTAATGATTCCACGACTAAGTGCTCGTATGGGTACTCCAGGAGAGTGGAGTAGCGTCAATGGTGTTCATGAACCTGTATACCAATTAAAGCAGCACGCAACGACTCGACTGCGTATCGCGAATGTCGATAATACGATCACTTATCCTATTGCTGTCGAAGGGGCTGAGGCATGGGTGATTGCCATTGATGGTAATCCTGTAAAGACGCCATATAAACTGACTCAACATAAAATCGGCCCAGGGATGCGCGTGGATATTGGACTAATAGCGCCCAAAGTAGGCGAGCGAGTTAATGTACTTCAAATGAAGGGCCGCTTTCCTTTCTCTTTATGTGAGTTCGAGGTAGTAGATTCCCCCCTTACTGAAGGGCGTTTATTGCCATTGTTACCTCTTAACCCGGTACCTAATCTAGATCTTGCTAATGCTGAAGAGATCGATTTTGTGTTCGAGTGGGAAGGTGCGGTATCACCAGTTTCTAAAGATGGGAAATCGATGCCTAAGTTTTGGCTTACTAATAAAAGAGCATGGGAAGGAATGAGCAAAGACAATATTCCTGAGCCGTTGACGACTTTAGAGTTAGGTAAGACTTACATATTCGATCTAAAGAACGTCACTCAATATCATCACCCGATTCACATTCACGGCCATACATTCACTGTATTGGAACTTGATGGGAAGAAAGTTGAAGAACCTTTCCATACTGATACAGTGTTACTTGGAAAAAATGGCCGAGCTAAAGCTGCATTTGTAGCCGACAACCCTGGCCGCTGGATGTATCATTGTCATGTTATAGAACACATGAAAACGGGTTTGATGGGATATATTGAAGTTAAGTGACACCTGTAACGTTTAATATTTGCGCATGCATTCTTAGTTTCTACCCTCGCTTTTATCGGCGTTAAAGCTAGAATATAGGGATTATTGTTTGGGAGGATTCATGGGTCAGTTATCTATTCTAGGTTTTATCGCCATCGGTGGCGCGTTTGGTGCTTGTTCACGTTACTTGATTTCAGAGTTATGCGTTGTGATGTTAGGGCGTGGTTTTCCTTACGGTACGCTGACTGTTAACGTAATTGGCTCTTTGATTATGGGATTGCTCATCGCCGCGTTTGAAAACGAGATGGTCGCGACGGAACCGTGGAGACAAATTATCGGTCTTGGTTTCCTAGGAGCACTGACTACATTTTCTACGTTTTCTATGGATAACGTACTTCTTATGCAGCAGGGCGCTTTCTTTAAGATGGGACTCAATGTGCTACTCAACGTGGTACTCAGTATTTCAGCCGCATGGATCGGCTTCCAACTTTTGATAAAGTCTTAAAACTTTCTTACGATTTGTTAACAACTCGGCTTGGTTTATCCAAGCCGTTTTTATATACTCGATCGAACTTGTCGGAGTGCCATATGGCTGAGACCGTTAACTCGGGATCCGTTGAACCTGATCAGGCTAATACCTGCGAAGGGAACAAGAGTAGATATCTAACTAGAATCCTTCTAGAGATCTATCTCCAGATCACAACTGTATTTCTTACCGTGATCCCTCTTGTAGCATCTAATCCGTCAAGCATTTTTATCCCTATAAATAATGGCTAAAAGCCAAGGAAAAATGCTATGTCGACTCGTAAACAAGCAAGACTGGAAGCGAAGAATTTCATTGATTCTTTATCCGTACAACCCTATCCAAACTCAAAAAAAGCTTACATCCAAGGATCTCGAGAGGACATTCAAGTCCCTGTCCGAGAAATATCACTCGCTGATAGCCTTGTTGGTGGTAGCAAAAAAGAGCCTGTATTCGAACCTAATGTACCCATTCAAGTTTACGATACCTCAGGTGTTTACACAGACCCTACACATCAAATAGACCTGTATAGCGGTCTTCCTAAGTTGCGAGAGCAATGGATTGAAGAGCGTGGTGATACGGAACTGTTAGACGACGTAAGCTCTGTTTACACCAAAGAACGTTTAGAAGATGAAACTCTAGACGACCTTCGCTACGGCAACCTGCCTAGAATTCGTCGCGCGACAGACAACCAATGTGTTACTCAGCTGCACTATGCTCGTCAGGGTATTATCACACCTGAAATGGAGTACATTGCGATACGTGAGAACATGGGACGTCAGAAGTTCGCTGATGAGCAGCTTAACCATCAACACCCTGGCTATAACTTTGGTGCAAACCTGCCGAAAGAGATCACCCCTGAGTTCGTGCGTAAAGAGGTTGCTGAAGGTCGAGCTATTATCCCTTCAAACATTAACCACCCAGAATCAGAACCTATGATTATTGGTCGAAACTTCTTAGTGAAAGTGAACGCTAATATCGGTAACTCTTCAGTAAGCTCTTCGATTGAAGAAGAAGTTGAGAAGCTAGTATGGTCGACTCGCTGGGGTGGCGATACCGTGATGGACCTTTCTACTGGTCGTAATATTCACGAGACTCGCGAATGGATCCTACGTAATAGCCCAGTACCAATTGGCACGGTTCCTATGTATCAAGCGCTTGAAAAAGTGAATGGCGTTGCGGAAGACCTTAACTGGGAAGTGATGCGCGATACCTTGATTGAACAAGCAGAGCAGGGTGTTGATTACTTTACTATCCACGCAGGTTTGCTTCTTCGTTATGTTCCTATGACGGCTAAGCGTGTGACAGGTATTGTTTCTCGTGGTGGCTCTATTATCGCGAAATGGTGTCTTGCACATCACCAAGAAAGCTTCCTATACACACACTTCCGCGAGATCTGTGAGATCTGTGCGAAGTACGATGTTGCTCTGTCATTAGGTGACGGTTTACGCCCGGGCTCAATTGCAGATGCTAATGATGAGGCTCAATTCTCGGAGTTACGTACTCTAGGTGAGTTGACTAAAGTGGCTTGGGAATACGATGTTCAGGTGATCATTGAAGGTCCTGGACATGTACCTATGCATCTTATTAAAGAGAATATGGACGAGCAGTTAGAGCACTGCCATGAAGCGCCTTTCTATACTTTAGGCCCATTGACGACAGATATTGCCCCTGGTTACGACCATATTACCTCTGGTATTGGCGCGGCCATGATTGGTTGGTACGGCTGTGCGATGCTGTGTTATGTAACCCCTAAAGAGCACCTAGGCTTACCAAATAAAGAAGATGTGAAGACTGGCTTGATTACTTACAAGCTAGCAGCACACGCAGCGGACCTCGCTAAAGGACACCCGGGCGCACAAATCCGAGATAATGCATTATCAAAGGCACGTTTTGAATTCCGTTGGGAAGACCAATTTAATCTAGCTTTAGATCCTGAAACCGCGCGTTCTTTCCATGATGAAACTCTGCCACAAGAGTCGGGCAAGGTTGCTCACTTCTGCTCAATGTGTGGACCTAAATTCTGTTCGATGAAGATTTCTCAAGAAGTTCGAGACTACGCGAAAGACACTGAACAAGTAGCCGCGGATCAGGCTATCGAGATTAAGATGCTAGATAACCCGTTGGAAGGGATGCGTCAAAAATCACAAGAGTTCCGTGATACTGGTTCTGAACTTTACCACCCTGCAGTCGGCGCAAAAGAAGCTCAACTAGAGGAATAATGACAGTGAAGATTCTCATCCCATCTCAAAATATTGAGTTAACGGGAGAGGTGCAGAACTGTCTATTGGTTGCTAAGCGACAAGGCTTAGCAACTGATGCGGTTGAGTTGGGTGTAAGCCCAACTCAATACTTCTCTATCGTTGATTCTCAGCAGGCGTTATCTATTGGCTTCGCTCATGATGTTGATTCATTGGCAGAGTGTAAGTTAGCGGAACTGAACCATGTTGTTGATTACAGTAATTCAGTCGCGCTAACTGACGTTTGTGATGCCTTTACAGAAACTCCGGATACCATCTATATCGGTGTCTCAGATGATTCAGCTGTACTGGATATTTGGTCACACCTGGATGCTAGCCGCGCTATCAAGAGTGACACTACAGCTCATCAGGAGTTAGATGATCGCGGCCACTTTGCTTGGTTACTTACTTTGTTGGCGCTGGAATTCCCATTAGAAGACGCATTAGTTTTAGCTCGCGCAGCGTCCAATGTTTCACGTGGAACATGGCCAGCACATTACCAAAACTTTCCAATTCCAGCTCTTGAAGATCAACGATTGGACATAAGCGTAGGTTGGGCTAACCAAGGGACATCACTTTCTTTTCCTGAGTTGAGTAAGAGTAGCCTCGGTTTATACCCAGTAGTTGATGATGTTGAGTGGATCGAAAGATTGCTCAAGCTTGGAATCAACACTGTCCAACTACGTATTAAGAATCCACAGCAAGCGGATTTAGAACAACAAGTCGCACGATCTATTGATCTTGGTCGTGAGTATAACGCTCAAGTTTTTATCAATGATTACTGGCAGCTTGCACTCAAGCATGACGCTTTTGGTGTTCATTTGGGGCAAGAGGATATTGAAGAATCAAACCTCTCACAGTTGAGCTTTGCGGGTATAAAGATTGGGTTATCGACTCATGGCTATTACGAGTTGCTACGCATTGTTCAGATTAACCCAAGCTATATTGCGCTAGGCCACATCTTCCCAACAACAACTAAACAGATGCCATCAAAGCCTCAGGGTTTGGTTCGTTTATCTCTGTATCAACAGCTGATTGATACTATCCCATACACAGAACAACTCATCGGTTATCCGACGGTTGCTATTGGTGGTATTGACCAATCAACAGCTGAGCAGGTGTGGGATTGTGGGGTGTCGAGTTTGGCGGTTGTTCGTGCGATTACATTAGCGGAAGACCCCAAAAAGGTGATCGAGTTTTTTGAAAAACTGATGACGCCTAAACCTTCAAATATTGGTGAAGAGGTTGCGCAGGAGCCTAGCTATGCTGAGTGATTTTGAGTTTATTCGTTATCAACGACAAATTGCGTTACCTGAAGTCGGTGAGCAAGGGCAACGAAACCTATTAAACAGCCATGTGCTAGTGATTGGTTGTGGTGGCTTAGGTAATGCTGCCGCTCTTTATCTTGCGGCTTCTGGTGTCGGAAAGATCGTGTTGGTGGATGATGACTGTGTGGATTCGTCTAACCTGCAACGACAGGTCGCGTTCAAAGAAAGCCAGTTAGGTTCGCCTAAGGTCGAAGCTCTGAAGAAACAACTGAGTGAGCTTAATGGTCGAAGCCAAGTCAGAACCATCAATCAGCGAATGAGTGACAGTCAGCTTGAACTTGAAGTGATGCTCGCTGATTTGGTGTTGGATTGTACTGACAACTTTGCGTCACGCCAGCAGGTTAACCAAGCGTGTTTCGGCAGCAATACACCTTTGATTTCTGGATCTGCAATCGGTTGGAAAGGCCAGTTTATTGTATTTGATTATCAGAATCAGAAAGGGTGCTATCACTGTTTGTTCCCGTTCAGTCATCATCCACAAACGACTCGTTGTAGTGATAGCGGCATCATAGGCCCGGTTGTTGGCACCATAGGTAACCTTCAAGCTTTGGCTGCTATTCAACGTTTAACTTGTGGTGAGTTTCAGGTAGCAACACACCAGCTCAAACTGTTCGATGGCCAAACGATGAACTGGCAAAACTTAATGGTCACTCAAGATAGTGAATGTTCCGTGTGCAGTGCGTCTGCAGTTAAGCATTTAGAAGAAGAAATCCAATGAGTCATATAACGATCTCTATAAACGAGCAGCCAGAACAGGTCGCGCACTTGTCGTCTCTAGCGGACATTATCCAGGCTCTATCACTCCCTGACCTGGGTTGCGTATTTGCAATCAATAATGCGGTTGTCCCGCGCAGCCAGTGGCAACAAACTGTCGTCAATGAAGGCGATGCTATTTCTCTTTTCCAAGCCATTGCAGGAGGCTAACCATGTTAACTATCGCTGATAAAACGTTTCAATCACGACTCTTCACTGGAACCGGCAAGTTCGCAAACAAGCATTTGATGGCGAGTGCTATTGAAGCTTCAGGTTCGCAACTGGCAACCATGGCGTTGAAGAGAGTCGATATTCGCTCTGAGCAAGATGATATTTTACAGCCCATCATTGATGCTGGCGTGAACTTGTTACCAAATACCTCCGGGGCGAAGAACGCGAAGGATGCCATCTTTGCTGCGCATTTGGCTCGCGAAGCGCTAGGCACAAACTGGCTCAAACTGGAAATTCACCCTGATCCAAAGTACTTGATGCCAGACCCAATTGAGACATTAAAAGCGGCTGAGCAAATGGTTAAAGATGGCTTTGTTGTGTTGCCTTACTGTCATGCTGACCCAGTGTTGTGTAAACGATTGGAAGAGGTGGGTTGTGCTGCGGTTATGCCGCTAGGTGCGCCGATTGGGTCGAACAAAGGTATCGCTTCGGCAGACTTCTTAGAGATCATTATCGACCAAGCGAACGTCCCTGTGATTGTTGACGCTGGTATTGGTGCGCCATCTCATGCTACTCGTGCAATGGAAATGGGCGCGGATGCCGTGTTAGTTAATACTGCAATTGCGGCTTCTCAACAACCCGTTGATATGGCGATTGCTTTTAAACTGGCAGTTGAAGCTGGCCGTATGGCTTACCTTTCTGGTCTTGCTGGACAGGTGTCTCATGCGGTTGCTTCTAGTCCGCTAACTTCATTCCTAGACGAGTAGTGTCCTTATGACGTTTGTTGATCGATTTAAACAGCTCAACTGGGATGACATTGGTATGTCCATCTTCAGTAAAACGGCAGCGGATGTTGAGCGCGCTCTGAGTAAACCTAAACGCGACTTGGAAGACTTTAAGGCTCTTATCTCTCCGGCAGCAGAACCTTACTTAGAGCAGATGGCGCAACAATCGTTGGCACTCACACGCAAGCGATTCGGCAATACAATGTCGTTGTATATTCCATTGTACCTCTCAAACTTATGTGCGAATGCGTGCACGTATTGTGGTTTCTCAATGGAGAACCGCATTAAGCGTCGCACACTTACTTTAGATGAAATCGATGCTGAAAGTGCCGCTATCAAAAAGATGAAGTTTGATAGTGTATTGTTGGTGACTGGTGAACATGAAACCAAGGTCGGGATGAAGTACTTCCGTGAAGTGCTACCGAATATTAAGGCACAATTTAACTATCTTGCGATGGAAGTGCAGCCGCTTGATCAAGATGACTACGCAGAGCTTAAAACTCTCGGCTTAGATGCGGTGATGGTTTACCAAGAAACGTATAGCCCAAGTACCTACGCGGAACACCACTTGCGTGGCAATAAAATGGATTTTGAATACCGGCTCGAAACGTCCGATCGTTTGGCAAAAGCGGGTATTGATAAGATAGGTATTGGCGCTTTGATTGGCTTGGAAGATTGGCGTACCGACTGTTTCTTCGTGGCCGCTCACTTAGACTATCTTGAGCGTACTTATTGGCAAACACGTTACTCGATTTCATTCCCACGTCTTCGTCCGTGTGAGGGTGGTTTGCAGCCTAAATCGATTATGAGTGATAAACAGTTGGTTCAACTTATCTGTGCGTATCGTTTATTAAACCCTGAGGTTGAATTGTCTCTCTCGACTCGTGAGTCTGCAGCTTTCCGTGACAATGTGTTGCCATTGGGAATCACCAGTATGTCGGCTGCGTCTAAAACCCAGCCTGGTGGTTATGCTTCTGATGAAGAAGAACTCGAGCAATTTGAAATAAGTGATGAGCGAAGTGCTGCCGATGTTGAGTCAATGATTCGTCAACGTGGTTTTGATCCTGTGTGGAGAGACTGGCACAGTGCTTACTCTGGTTAGCGAACACGCAGATTTATGTTCCACGTGAAACATCGACGAAGTTAAATCGACAAATAAAAACGGCTACCCTAAGGTGGCCGTTTTTCATTTCATTAAGTTTGAATTAGCTAAGCATTAAGCATTAAGCATGAGCAAGTGGAGTGGTTGATTGGCGTAACCATTCCAATGTATCACCTTCAACTAATGGGCTAACGTCGTTCCATACTTTCTGATGGTAGTCGTTCAGCCATGCAAGCTCAGGTCGTGTCAGTAGATCGACGTTGATGTTGCGCTTATCGATAGGACAGCGTGTTAGCGATTCAAACGTTAGTACTGAGAAGTCACCTTGAGTTGGCAACTCAACCACCAGTTCTAGGTTTTCGATACGGATACCAAACTCATCAGCACGGTAGTAACCCGGCTCGTTTGATAACACCATACCTTCAACAAGAGGTACGTCGATAAGCTTCTTAGAGATACTTTGCGGACCTTCATGAACACTTAGGAAGTGACCAACACCGTGACCAGTACCGTGGTCATAGTCGAAGCCTTCTGCCCATAAGTGCTGACGCGCTAGGATATCAAGTTGGAAACCACGAGTACCCTGTGGGAAACGCGCACGTGCAATGCCGATGTGACCTTTAAGTGCCAATGTGAACTGCTGGATCATCTCGTCGCTTGGCTGGCCAATCGCGATAGTACGAGTGATGTCGGTTGTACCATCTAAGTACTGACCACCTGAATCGACTAGGTACAGAGTATTCATCTCAAACTGACCTGGTTCAGGTTGGTTCTCATGGTTGTAGTGACACATTGCAGCGTTGCCGCCTGCCGCTGAAATTGTGTCAAAACTTAGGTCCATCAGCGTTGGGTCTTGCTCGCGGAATGATTGTACTTTGTCTGCTAGTACCGCTTCGTTGTGTAGGTTACCTTGCGCGACTTCAGCATCAATCCAAGACAAGAACTTGGCCATCGCAACGCCATCTCGAATGTGACACGCTTTCATACCTGCAATTTCCGTAGCGTTTTTAGCTGCTTTTGGCATTAGGCATGGGTCTGCTGCTTCAATGATATGAGCACCAGCGTTTTGTAGAACAAGTGTGTACCAAGCGTTGCTTGTACCTGAATCAACTGACACATTCTTACCTTCTAAAGATTGAAGACGTGCTTCAAGCTCAGATGGGTGAGAAACACGAATACCATTACCAACGTGCGCTTCAAAGCCTGCAGGGATACGATCTGGGTCTAAGAAGAAATCGACGCTTTCATCGGCGTGAATGATGGCATTAGACAATACAACCGGTAGGCGAGACACGTCCAAACCGCGAACGTTGAGTAACCAGCAAATAGAGTCTAGTTCAGTAAGGATAGAGGCATCCGCACCTTTGGCTTTTAGCAGGCCTGCAATTTCAGCACGTTTACTTTCACTTGATTGACCAACGGCGTCGGTCGCCATTAGGCGAACATCAGATACAACAGGTGTAGGGCGATCAGACCAAAGCTCATCAATCGGGTTTGCTGTTAATGTGGTGAGTTCTACTTTATCAGCCAGTTTAGCTTGTGCGCCTTTCAACCAAGCCGCTGTGTGCATGCGTGGGTCGAAAGCAACTTTACTACCTTGTGCTAGTGAATTGATGATCCAATCTAAAGCCGGCTCTTCAATAAGGTGTCGATACTCAAATAACTCTGCTGGTACCTGCTTGCGAACCTGAACGGTATAGCGACCATCAACAAAAATAGCAGCGTTTTCACGAGTGATAACCGCTGCACCTGCAGAGCCAGTGAAACCAGTTAACCAGTGAAGTCGCTCGTTATGAGCTGGAACGTATTCGCCTAGGTACTCATCTTCGTGTGGGATGATAACCGCATCTAGTTGGTTTGCTTCAAGCCAAGCTCGAACCGCAGTAACGCGTTCCGCAGTGATATTGTGCATCTGTGTTTATCCTTATTGTTAGGGTCCTTGTTAACACTCACAGCAGATATACATGTGAGGGGACTTATTAGGTCAATAAGCTAGCGCTTTTGTTCGTTTGCTGCAAACGCTGTACGCCATTTTTATCTAAGGTGCAGAGTTTTTTCTTTGATGATATCTCGCAACCAAGTTAACGCTGGGTCATTTTCTCTATCACGGTGCCAAAACAGAGTGTAAGCCATCGGCGGAAATTCCATTGGTAGAGGGACAACGACTAAGTCGAGCTGTTTGGCAACAAGGTAGGTGAAGTGACTTGGTGCCGTAAACACGAAGTCAGTGTAGGTGCACAAGCTAGCCGCACTATTGAAGTCAGGAACAGAAATAGCGATATCACGTTGGTGACCAAGGTCGGCAAGTTTGTAGTCGAGTAACCAACGGTCGTTACCATCACATCTTACTTGTACATGACGTTGTGCAAGGTAGGTTTCCAGATCCCATTTGCCACTCAGAGCTGGGTGGTTGCGTCTTAACACACACATCTGTGCATCACGGTAGATCTCTTGTTCGCAAATATCATCTGGCGGCAACATGGTTAAACGTGCATCGTTGATGTCGATGTCTTTACCCGTGAGTCCGATATCGAGTTCACCAAGCTGCAATTTTTTAAAGGTTTGCTCTGTCCAAGCATGGGTGTTGATATTCACCTTAGGGGCTTGTCGAAAGATTGCAGGTAAGAAGTGAGGAAGAATCAACGGGTAGACACTTTCAACCGCTGCAATGTGAAAACTGTGGTCACTGTTGTTGGGAATGAACGTCTCTGGTTGGGTGAGCACATCAAGTTGGTTGATCAGCGTTTCTAATCTAGGTTTGAGAAAGACTGCCTTTGGCGTTGGTCGCAGACCATGAGCACTTCGCGTAAAAAGGGGGTCATTAAATTGCTCACGAAGTTTGGCCAATGACTTACTCACTGCTGACTGGCTAAGGCATAATCGATGCGCAGTGCGAGTAACACTCAGCTCTTCCATCAGTACTTGTAAGCAAACTAATAGATTTAGGTCGAGGCGCGATAGTTTCTCGATATTCATGTGAGTTTCCTATTTGGAATAATGCTAATGAGTATATGCCATTTTTGTTCATATCTTTAGTTGGTTATTATGCACCTCAATTAACTCATCCGGAGAATCTTGTGCCTTCTAACGCGCTTCCAACCCCTAGTAAACTGCAGGTTGCTTTATTGGCAATGCTGGTTCTATTTAGCCCTTTGGCTATTGATATCTACCTACCAGCTCTGCCACAAATTTCGACAGCGTTTCACGTGGAACATGCACTAGCACAAGATACGATTACTTGGTTTTTATTTGCCATGGGTGTCGGCCAACTGTTTGCTGGCCCTTTGGCTGATAAGTTAGGACGTCGAACCGTTGCATTGGGAGGTGTTAGTATCTATGCATTGAGTGCTTGCTTGGCGTGGGCAGCTCAATCGATTGATATGATGCTAATAGCTCGGCTGCTACAAGGCTTAGGAGCTTGTGCGACTTCTGTAGCAGCCTTTGCAACGGTTCGCGATCTATTTGGCCCAGAGAAGAGTGGCCGAATGATCAGTTACCTCAATGGTGCGATCTGTTTTATCCCTGCATTGGCACCAATTCTTGGCGCTTGGTTAACGCATCAATTTGGCTGGCGCTCGAACTTCAGCTTTATGGCTGGCTTCGCGGTAGTCGTTGGCAGTATCTTATTCTTCCAAATGAAAGAGTCTAACCCGGCGACAGAGAAGGTTGCTGTGTTCAAACTAGAGCGTTACTGGTCAGTGCTGAAAACACCATCATTCATCTTCCATGCGACATTATGCTTGATGGCGATGGCAGTAATCCTTGCTTACGTTACCTCTGCACCGGTTGTGTTGATGGAGAACCTAGGTTTGACGATGAACGAGTTTACCTTCTGGTTTGGTATTAATGCGGTTATCAACATCACGGCTGCATTCACTG
Source organism: Vibrio sp. 10N.239.312.D08 (assembly GCF_041466145.1). Taxonomy (NCBI): domain Bacteria; kingdom Pseudomonadati; phylum Pseudomonadota; class Gammaproteobacteria; order Vibrionales; family Vibrionaceae; genus Vibrio; species Vibrio sp. 10N.239.312.D08. The sequence goes on from NZ_JBFSSD010000080.1 coordinate 11,800, forward strand.
CACCGAAGTTCATGGACCGTTTTGGTACTTATAAAGCACTGGTTGTTGGTATTTCAACGCTGGGCTTAGCGGGTGTGATTATGTTGGTGCTTGCTGAACACGCGACTCCAATCGCGTTCATGCTACCGATCTTCTTATCGTCGGTTGGCTTTGCTTGGATTCTTGGTGCTGCGGCGGGTAAAGCTCTGGAACCTTTCGGTGACCGTGCGGGCACCGCAGCTGCGTTACTAGGCTTGTTCCAAATGAGTGGTTCAGGACTTCTTGTGGGTACCATGCAACGTCTTGATTTAACGTCGCAAGTGATGATCGCGTTGCAAATGTTCCTGATTGTTCCTGCATTACTAGTGCTTGCGAGCAAGGCGGGTAAGTCTTGGCACGCAACGTTTGCTAAGGCATAAGTTACAAGGGTGACAAAATATACAAATGGCGGTTTGCGAAACGTTAAAACATGGTATATTTGTCACTCATTGAAACGTTAGTCCCCAACGGAAAATACTGTAATGTCATTAACAACCTACGAAATGGCGCGCGTCTTAGAACAAATGGAAGATGCACCTGAAAAGGTCATGTTTGGTAAACTGCTTAAAGAGCTAGGCAACCAAAGTGAAGAGCGTATTCGCAGTGCGGCAAAACAAGTTCCAATCGATACTTTGCGAGATATCATTTACCAATTTCAGCGAGTGGTAGAGTCTCGTAAGGGAGAGCAGGTTCAGCTACTCGCAAAAGAGCTAGCCGAGCAAGGTATCTCTGCTGAAGAGCTACAAGCTTTTCTGAATAAGTAAGCCTATCCCAGTTAAAAAGAAACCACTCAATTGAGTGGTTTTTTGCGTTTGTGCGCCGAGCATGGCGTTGATCTAGGAGGTGAAAGTCCTCTACGGGCTCA
>NZ_JBFSSD010000081.1:0-12261 GCF_041466145.1 Vibrio sp. 10N.239.312.D08
ACCTCAGCCTTCCAAGCTGATGATGCGGGTTCGATTCCCGCTGCACGCTCCAACTTCTCCTTAAGCTTCATTACGCACTTTCTTCCAGCGACACCCTATTCAAAAACTTTCTCCGTTAGTTAAATCCATAGTCATTAAATCTATACTGATTAAACTTATTTTGTTTAAGCTTAGATTGACCAACCAAAGCTATTAACTCCTTAATTCGCTTCGTATTTCTGACACCTATCCAAATCACACATTGCAGTTCAGCTTTTAATGATTTTCAAAATTGTTCCAATTTAATAATCTTGGTCAATATCTGCAAAAATCATTGTGTTAATGTGCGCGCATTAGCAACAACCCATAAATAGTAAAAAATGTTTAAAAGCAATGAGTTAACAATTAGCATCAAAGCAATTAATGTCGCGCTAGCAAAAGTTGAAAATGCCAATAAAATTCAGCTAGATACATTGAAAGGTTATGTGAACAGCGAGCCTGAACAGGCTGTACTGGCTTTTCGATCGCTGAATGAAGCAGAGTCAATCGATGACAAGTTTAAAAAGATCATGGCAGAGCTACCGCATCTGAGCGGCGAAGCACACCATCTGCTTGAAACTTCTATCTTGCTACAGTGACTATAAATAAAGATAAGCCTCAGCGAATCCCTCACAGCAAAGCGCTTTAGGTATAAGTTAAGACTTATCTTTAATTTTCTAGCCCTCATTGAATTTCTAATTCAACAAAGCGCTATTGATTAACGTCTAAAGCGTTAACGACTTCACCATACCCGCTTCAGCGTGACCAGGGATATTGCACGCTAACTCTACGTTATTATCACCATGGAAATGCCACAGCAATTGCTTCGCTTTACCCGGCTTAACTGTAACTGTGCTACCCGAGTCATGGGCGTGATTACCCGTGTTTTTCATCATTTCACGGTGCTCTAGCTGCTCTGAAGCAGAACCAATCGAGAATTCGTGATCAATCTTGCCCGTATTCATCACAACAAACTGCACCACGTCGTTTGGCTCAATATCAACCTTGTTCTTAAATGTGATTTTCATATCGTCACTTAACAGAACATGAACCACTTTATCCGGTTTTGCACCCGTCGCAGGCATGCCTACTTCAGACATACCGTCCATGTTCATCATCATTGAATGATCCATCTTTCCACCTTTCATCATGCTGTGACTCATCTTCGAGTGGTCCATTTCTCCGCTCTTCATCATCGAGTGATCCATATTTGAATGGCCACCAGCTGAATGATCCATTGCAGCAAATGCTGTTGAAGCGGTGATTGTTAAAGCGATAGTAATTAGTGTCTTTTTCATGGTCGTTCCTTAAATATATTCTGTTTGTTTTGTTGGTTTCACATGTTCATGTAATGCGCCCTTACCTCTCTGTTTTTGGTAAGTAAGGGCTAATAGTCAATACGTTATTTGTTTGTCTCGTTTTGGCTATGCGTAATCTCACGCTGTTTCCAGAGCTTAAAGATTGCAGGCAACACCAGTAGGGTAAGCAATAGTGCAGACGCCATTCCGCCTATCATTGGCGCAGCAATTCGCTGCATCACTTCTGAGCCCGTACCTTCGCCGTACATAATTGGAATGAGGCCAATGATCACCGTAAGCACCGTCATCATCACTGGGCGAACTCGAAGCCCTGCCCCCTCACGAATGGCATCGGTTAAATCAGTAAGTTGAAGTTTTTGTTGGTTCTGTTCGGCATCGAGTTTTTTGTAATGCCACGCCTGGTTGAGGTACACCAACATAATCACACCTATCTCGACAGCTACCCCGGCAAGCGCGATAAAGCCCACACCCACCGCAATGGAGAAGTTATAATTGAGGACATGCATCAGCCATAAACCACCCACCATCGCGAGTGGCAATGTCAGCATGATCATCATCACTTCACCGACACGGCGGAAGCTCAAATACAGCAGCAACATAATGATGGCAATGGTGATAGGCACGACCACACTTAAGCGATCTTTGGCGCGTTCCATGTACTCGTATTGACCAGACCAAGCCAGTGAGTAACCCGCAGGCAAAACAATTTGATCTGTAACGACTTTTTGTGCCTCTGCCACATAAGAACCAAGGTCACGCCCTTCGATATCCACGAACACCCAACCATTAGGACGCGCATTCTCTGTTTTGATCATCGGAGGGCCATCTTCATATCGAATATCCGCGACATCAGAAAGCGCGATACGAGCACCGTTTGGTGTCACTAACGGTAGGTTCTGTAACTTAACGACAGAATCACGATAGCTTTGTGGATAACGGACATTGATCGGGTAACGCTCTAGTCCCTCAACGGTTTCACCCACGTTCATGCCACCAACCGCAGTCGAGATAACCTGTTGCACTTCTTTAATGCTCAAGCCATATCGCGCAGCAGAGCGGCGTTTAATGTCTATCGTGACGTAACGACCGCCCGCAACACGCTCGGCGTAGACAGAAGCCGTACCACTGACGCTGTTGAGGATGGGTTCAAGTTGCGAACCAATATCTTCAATCACGCGCAGCTCTGGGCCAGCGATTTTGATACCGATTGGAGTTTTGATACCGGTCGCCAACATGTCGATACGGGTTTTGATTGGCATAACCCACGCATTGGTTAAGCCTGGGAACTGAATCAGATCATCAAACTCTTTACGAAGAGACTCAGTAGTGACACCGTCACGCCACTCATCTCGCGGTTTAAGCTGAATCACGGTTTCAATCATGGTTAACGGTGCTGGATCGGTTGCTGTTTCTGCTCGACCAATTTTGCCCCACGTGGTTTCGACTTCTGGAATGGTTTTGATGAGCTTGTTGGTTTGTTGCAACAACTCACGAGCCTTACCTATTGAGATACCCGGATACGTGGTTGGCATGTACATCAAATCCCCTTCGTCCAAAGGAGGGATGAACTCGCTGCCAAGCTTACTGGTTGGGTAATAAGCAGACGCCATTAAGCCAAGTGCGATAACAATCATCACCTTTGGATATTTTAGGCTGAGGTTCAGAAGCGGTTTGTACATCGCGACCAAACTACGGTTGACTGGGTTTTTGTGTTCCGGCAGCACGTTACCGCGAATGAAGTAACCCATTAGCACAGGCACAAGCGTGATAGCCAAACCAGCGGCTGCCGCCATCGCATACGTCTTGGTAAAGGCAAGTGGCGAGAACATCTTGCCTTCTTGCCCTTCTAGCGCGAACACAGGCACAAAACTCAAGGTAATGATAATCAGAGAGAAGAATAGCGGAGCGCCAACTTCTTCTGCTGCCTTACCAATCACCTGCCAACGGTTTTTGTCAGTGAGCGGAGTCCGTTCAATGTGTTTATGAACGTTCTCGATCATCACGATGGCACCATCCACCATGGCGCCAATCGCAATCGCGATCCCGCCAAGAGACATGATGTTGGCGTTAATACCCTGCCAATGCATCACAATGAATGCGCCTAAGATACCAACAGGCAGACTTAGCGCGATAACCAGTGATGATCGGATATGGAACAAGAACAGCGCACACACGACGGCGACCACGATGAACTCTTCAGCCAGTTTCTTCCAGAGGTTTTCAACCGCAGAATCAATCAAAGTCGAACGGTCATAAGTCGCGACAATCTCGACACCATCAGGTAAGCCAGCTTGCAGTTCAGCGAGTTTGGATTTCACCGAGTCGATCACTTCACTGGCATTTTCACCAAAGCGCATCACAATAACACCGCCAACCGCTTCCCCCTCACCATTGAGTTCCGAGATACCACGACGCATTTGTGGGCCAAGGTTAATGTCAGCAATGTCACCTAATAGCAGCGGAGTACCTTTGTCTGTCACCTTTAATGGCAGAGATTGAATGTCTTCGATGCTTGTCAGGTAACCTGTGGTACGAACCATGTGCTCGGCTTCAGCAATCTCGACAACAGACGCACCTGTTTCTTGATTACCATCTTGGATTGCCTTATTGACCTGTTGAAGTGTTAGGTCATATGCACGTAACTTGGCAGGATCAATCTGTACTTGGTACTGCTTCACCATGCCGCCAACGGTCGCCACTTCAGACACGCCTTCTACGGTTTGCAATTCATACTTCAAGAACCAATCTTGCAAACTACGAAGTTCCGCTAAGTCGTGCTGACCAGTTTTATCTTGCAACACGTAGCTGTAAACCCAGCCCACACCGGTTGCATCTGGCCCTAGTGTTGGCTTGGCACTCGATGGCAAGTTAGGTGCAACTTGGCTTAAGTACTCCAACACTCGTGAACGCGCCCAGTACATATCGGTATCGTCATTGAAGATGATATAGACATAGGAATCACCAAAGAACGAGTAGCCACGAACTGTTTCAGCACCCGGTACAGCTAACATGGCGGTGGTCAATGGATAGGTCACCTGATCCTCGACCACCTGTGGGGCTTGACCCGGATAACTGGTTTTGATGATTACCTGAACATCTGACAAATCAGGAATGGCATCGACAGGTGTATTTTTAACGCTGTATAAACCGCCAAATACGATGGCGACAGTGGCAACCAGCACTAAGAAACGGTTGCTAATAGACCAGCGAATAATTGCATTGATCATAGTTCGCCCTCACCCGTGCTATTCGTCGGTTCGAGAGATTTGAGCACATAATCAGAACCTTGCTTCGCCACTAGAAACCGAATGGTTTGACCCTCGGCAAACTCAGATAAATCAAGGTCATCACTGGCTTGGAAATTCATTTCACCCGCTTTCCAATTCCACTCAGGGACTGGCTGATGTTTTACAGTGATCATGCCAAAATCTGCCATCAACATGGTGATGTCACCCGTTACCCAAACTTCGCCGGCGATCTTGTGTTTGTTGACCTTGTAATCAACAACCTCGTACTGCCCTGACTCTGTCTTTCTCATCTCAAAATCAATCGCCTTACCACGTTTCACGTCACTCATGTCTAAGCCTTCCGCAAAGGTGAAATTCATCACCATACCCGGCCAATCCCATTCAGGAACAGGCTGATGGTTAATCGTCACCATGCGACTGCCTTGCATAACATCGGAAATTTCGCCATTTGCCCACACGGTTTCATCTTCTTCCTCAACACCATTGATGCGTGACAGATCAGCAGATTGGCTCGATTCAGAATCCAACATGAAGTGCGCAGAAGTGACAATACTCTCACCTTGCTCTAGCCCTTGAAGCACCTCTATTTTTTCGCCAGCTTCACGACCAACCTCAATACGAGCAGAGCGATACTTGCCAGAACCTTCTGACATCACCACTCGAGTCATACCACCGGAGTGAATCACCGAAGATCTTGGGATAGTAAGAACGGCTTCATCACTGATGGGTTTCAGCGCAATATTGGCGAACATATTTGGCTTAAGCTCGCCATTCGGATTGGAGAACTTCAAACGAACGCGCAAGGTTCGAGTTTTTGGGTCAAGGATTGGGTAAACGTAATCAACATTACCCAACCACTCTTTGCCAGGAATGGCATCTAGCGTCATCACTGCATTGCTGCCTGACGAGATCCAGTGCGCTTGACGCTCAAACACCTCAGCATCAACCCATACTTCGCCTAATGGGCCTGCACTGATCACCGCTTGTGCAGGTGAAAGGTAACCACCTTCTCGGATATTCAGACTTGCGATGACACCATCGGCTGGCGCTTTGACTTCAATGGTTTGTGAGGCTTTGCCTTTGCGCGTAATAGAGCGGATTTGAGTCTTATCAACACCCAAGGTAATTAAGCGTTCAGTCGAGCCCTTGATCAAACCTTTACGACCCGTTTTATAAGCACTGATCAACTCTTCTTGTGCTTTAACAAGCTCTGGAGAATAGAGTGTGAAAAGCACATCACCTTTGTTTACCTTCTCACCCACAGCGTTGATGTAGAGCTTCTCAACCCAACCAGCTGCTCTTACGTTAGTTTGCCACAATGTACTTTCATCGAACGCCACATAACCCACGGTTTCAATCCGAGGAGATAGCGCTTCGAACTTAACTTTCGCTGTTTTGACGCCCAGATTATTTTCTACCGATGAATCAATGAACACGGTACCGGGCTCATCTTTAACACCACTTGAGTCATCCGCGTAAACAGGGATTAAATCCATCCCCATAGGTGACTGACCCGGCTTGTCTCGCTGATAATTTGGGTCCATCGGAGCCACCCAATACAGAGGTTCATCCTTGGTTTGTTTACTTACTTCGGCGTCTGTACTCGTTGCCATTGCTGACATGTCGTGTGCTGGATTAATTAGAAAATGGTTCACACCAAAACCCAATGCACCACCGACCAATAAAGCGATAGTCGCTACTTTTACTGTATTCATTGCCTATTTCCTTATTGATTGGCTGTGTGTTTAGTTGCGCTTGAGTTGAGTTGTGGTTGGTTTACTTGGTATTCAAAGCCACTGACTAACGCCGCCAGTTTGCTGTTAACGATGTTGAGATCGGTGATCAAACGTTGTTGCTCTAACTTAAGCGCCAGCTCATCGGTCGTAGCTAAAATGACATCGTTAAACTGAGCGGTATTGTTTTGATAGCCCCTCTCAACCGCGCTGATTCGTGCTGCGGTTTGAGGAAGCAAGGACGTTTGATAGCGATCTAATCGCTGGATCAGATTTGATCTGTCCACCAGCAATGCGTTCACTTGCGCGTTCATTTGGGAAAGTAAGGTGTCTTTTTGAGATTTAGCCGCACCAACTTGATACTGAGCAGCCGATAAGTTTTTATCTTGTCGGCTCCCTGTAAACAGCGGGATGTCGACTGTCAGATAAGCACTCACCAGATCAGAAGCTGGTTCACCCGCCATGTTATTGGCTTGACGGTGTGCATACATCACTTCCACCCCAAACTGCGGGGTATAAGCTTGCTCGGCTAACTCAACCTGAGTTTGATTGGAGGAAATACTGACATCGGAGATCTTAACCAAAGGATGGTCAGTCAGTAGCTGGTAGTGCTTAGTTGAATCGATATTGGTCGCTAATTTGCTTTCCAACAACGACCAATCGATTTGGTTAGTTGCACTCAGTGTTCCCTGAGAATCAAGAACCTGAGAGCCTAGCCAATCAGAACCCAACCATTCAGAAAGCTGAGAGATTAAACGGCGCTGAACCTGCTGGTTTGCCTGTAGTTTCTCATCAAGCTTGCTCACTTGAAGCTGAGCATTAAGCAGATCTTGCGCTTCACTTTTACCAATCGAGTAATTGGTTTGTACATAGTTTTCAAGCTCAACCAACAAACGACGATTTTGACGAATCACCGACTCAGCCTTTTGCTGATAACCTAACTCAAGCCAAAGCTGCGTCATGCTATTCGCAACCGTCAATTCTCTTGCTTGCACCTGCAAAGCTAAAGCATCTGCCTGTTGGCCTGCCTTTTTCTGTTGGAGGTTAAGCGTATCGCCACGCTCAAACTGCTGCATCAACCCTACCGATATATTAGTCATCGGGTCTTCGTCGAATTGAAAACTATCGACAGGCAAACCGCCAAATCCGACTTTTAATTTAGGATCCATTAAGGTTGAGCTGGCAATGCCCGTTTCTCGCATCGCTTGAGACTGAGCAAAGTACTGTTTGCGATTTCCATCTTCGCTTAAAGCAATCTCAATCAGTGTATTGAGTTGCTGCGTCGAGCTTGCTTGGTCATGTGCTGAAATGTGTTGAGCATTTGAAGCTGACGCCGTGGTAGCCGCGAGCGTAGCACTTGAAAACAAGGCCATAGGCAAGACAGCAGCAACCACTAAGCTCGTGTTCATGACAAACACAGAGGTTGTTGGTTTCATATTCACAATGAATGTCCATATCTAGCGCTAATTAGCGCATAAAAAAGAATGGCTTATCAGGTTTATCTAACTGATAGAGCTGTATTTTTAGATATAGATTTATGCGGAAGGTGGGCGTAGCAAAGATTGAGCGCGTGCGACTTTCTGGCCAATCGTGATCGATTGAAAACGAGCTAATGAAAAGGAAAGTTGATCAACGGCTTGAACAGCCTGAATTGGATAGGGACTTGCAGAACACATTGAGGCACAGCAATCGACACTCGAACAATGGTTACCCATCATCGAGCTACCGTCTTCGCTCATTGAAGACATATCGCATTGAGCCATCAAAGCATGGGCACTCATGTTAGAGTCTTCAGCGTGTACTTCTTCACTCATCACATGACCCCCCGCCATTGAATCATTAACCGAAGTATCGCTGTGGTAACAAGCCGACTTGCTCGACCCCATTTCCATCATCATTACTTCAGTCATCAAGGCTGAGGAGCTTGAGGCATAGCTAGACATCAACATCGCAATGATGCTGAAAACAATAATCCAAGTTTTTCGGAATGTGTTTGTCATAGTTTACCTTTGAATTTACAACGCAACTATAAACGTTCCCCTTAGGGTAAGGTCAATGTCATTGTGCCGATATTTACCTGACCGTTGAAAAAGTATTCATCCTCTCTTTCATCAAAACGAGATAATTCTTCGACTTTACAGTTTTTTTCTTTAAAAATTATCCAATTAGCTAGCGAAACCTCTATCTGTGTATTTTACTTAAAATAGTGCAACCACGATTCACGGATGAGAAAAATGGCTAACAAAAAAAACGTCGAAGCAAACAAGAAAAATACAGAAATCAAAAATAAGAAAAGTAACGAGCTAGAACAAAAGAAACCAACACAAAAAAAGAAGCTCAGACTGCATTCACACCTAAAAGTTAATATCCCACTTTTTCAATCACTCATGATGATTTTGCCATCATTGGCTAAACACGCTGCTGCGGAAAGTATAGACAATTCCAGCGACGCTGCAGATCAAGTAACCGCAAATAACGTGACCGAAAAAGATGTCACCGATGACCATAGCAAGGCGGACTCATCAGCGGTTGCTCTCCAAGAAGCTCAGACGGGTGACAGCGACGTAAACTCCACCTTAAGTGCAAGTCATGCCGCCCATGGTTCGAGCTCTCACTTGGTTCCTTCTCATCATTTGTCGACGCTTTCTCACCCGCAAGTCCATTACATTCCTTCGGTATCGATGCCGACTATCTCCTCAGGGAGTAACGGTCAGCCGACTCATTCGAATGCGCCTACGACGCCCGCTTTACCCGTCACCTTTATGCCAGAAGTCATAAAAGGTACGTACGGAGAGCTTCATGTTGATGCAAATGGTCAATACACATTCGTATTGAATCCAAATTCTCCTCAATACATCCTGTTAAACCAGCACCAACCAGGTACTGATCATTTTGCGTTACATCTATCTAATGGCTCGAGCATCATTGTTCAGATACCGGTAACAGGTAAGCAAGACACGCCAAATATTTCTGGAGACTTAACAGGTGTGGTAACAGAAGATCACAATATTGATTCACAAGGCTTGTTACATGCGAACGGCAAAATCGATGTCATAGACCCTGACCAAAATGAAAGTTCGGTTACACCGGAAGTTATCTCAGGTAAATATGGTTCATTAACTATCGATGCTGATGGACATTGGCAGTATCAAGTTGATAACTCGCTCTCTAATGTTCAAGCTTTAACCGCAGCCACTTCACTGCGTGAAAGTTTCACAATTCACACCAAAGATGGCACACCGCAAACGATCGATATGACGATTGGCGGGAACGACGACAATGCCTTTATCACAGGTGTGGATGCAGGCACGTTAACTGAAGATTTAACGACACAAGTTCAAGGGCAGCTTTCGGTAACGGACTCTGATCTTGGAGAAGATCATTTTCAGGCATCACAAGTAACTAGCAATTTCGGTACGCTAAGCATCACCAAAGACGGTGCGTGGACATACAATTTAGACAACAATAACCCAGTAATTCAAAGACTTGGCCAAGGTTCAACTGCGACAGACATCGTCACTGTTCACTCAGCTGATGGTACAGCGCATCAAGTTATGGTTACGATTAATGGCACCAACGACCATGCGGTAATCACGAGTAGTACAGCAAATTCACCAAGTTCGTTTTTCGCTATCGGGAAAAGTAATGGCTCAAGCCAAGTTACTGAAGATAAAGACCTAACGGTTTCGGGCCAACTCAACATCACCGATATCGACTCAAAAGAGGCGCATTTTTCTAATTCCGACCTCAAGGGGACACTGGGTACTTTACACCTTAAAGACAATGGCGATTGGAGCTACGACCTAGATAATAAAAACCCAAAAGTACAGGCTCTTGGTCAAGGCTCTGCGACAACAGATATCATAACCATCCACTCCGCCGACGGCACTCCTCATCAAATTGCAATTACCGTTAACGGCACCAATGATAAAGCCGTGATAAGCGGAACCAGTGCCGGCGTGGTAACCGAAGAGTCCCAACTTCAGGCCTCGGGCACACTTGCGGTAACGGATGTGGATACCGGTGAAGCGCACTTCGCTACTTCATCCACAGGAAGTACCGATATTGCAGGCTCGTTTGGTACGCTTCATCTGACTGATACTGGCTCTTGGACGTACGATCTTGATAATACAAATCCTAACGTTCAAGCATTGCGCAAAGGAGCAACCGCTACCGACACCATCACCGTTCATTCTGCTGACGGTACACCGCATCAAGTGACTATCACAGTAAAAGGCACTAATGACGCCGCTACTGTCAGCAGTGCGACCGTTGCCATCGATGAAACCGACAAAGCGATAACCACATCAGGCACGCTAACCAGTACCGACGTGGATAATCCAGACAATGCATTCACACCGGATTCGATTACTGGCACCAATGGCGACCTGACTATTGATGCCAACGGGTACTGGGTGTTCACCGCCAACAGCGCATTTAATCAATTAAACGTCGGCGATAAAGTCGAAGAAACCTTCACGGTGTCGTCTGTTGATGGCACACCATCGACCATCAAAGTCACGATTAACGGCACTAATGACAAAGCCACTGTTAGCAGTGCGACCGTCGCTATCGATGAAACTGATAAAGCAGTCACGACATCAGGTACGTTAACCAGTATCGACGTCGATAACCCAGATAATGCGTTTACTCCGGATTCTATTTCAGGCACCAATGGCGACCTGACTATTGATACTAATGGTCATTGGGTCTTCACCGCCAACAGCGCGTTTAATCAACTGAACGTCGGCGATAAAGTCGAAGAAACCTTTACCGTCACTTCCGTTGATGGCACCCCTTCGACCATTAAAGTCACGATTAACGGTACTAACGATGCAGCGACAGTCAGTACCGCAACAGTCAGTGTGGATGAAACGGACAGCGCTATAACAACTTCTGGAACCCTCACCAGTACTGACGTGGATAACCCAGACAACACGTTTACGCCGGATTCTATTTCAGGCACCAACGGTGACCTGACTATTGATGCCAATGGTCATTGGTTCTTCACCGCTAACAGCGCATTTAATCAATTAAACATCGGCGATAAAGTCGAAGAAACCTTCACTGTATCGTCTGTTGATGGCACACCTTCGACCATTAAAGTCGCGATTAACGGCACTAATGACGCAGCTACTGTCAGCAGTGCGACCGTTGCTATCGATGAAACCGACAAAGCAGTAACGACTTCAGGAACATTAACCAGCAACGATGTCGATAATCCAGATAATGCGTTCACGCCGGATTCTATTTCAGGCACCAACGGTGACCTGACTATTGATACTAATGGTTATTGGGTCTTCACCGCCAACAGCGCGTTTAATCAATTAAACGTCGGCGATAAAGTCGAAGAAACCTTCACGGTGTCGTCCATCGATGGCACACCGTCCACCATCAAAGTGACGATTAACGGCACTAACGATGCCGCTACTGTCAGCAGTGCGACCGTTGCTATCGATGAAACCGACAAAGCAGTAACGACTTCAGGAACATTAACCAGCACCGATGTCGATAATCCGGATAATGCGTTCACTCCAGACTCCATTGCAGGCACAAATGGCGACCTCAACATTGATGCCAATGGTCACTGGGTATTCACCGCTAACAGCGCGTTTAATCAATTGAATGTCGGCGACAAGATCGAAGAGACCTTCACTGTCTCGTCTATTGATGGCACAGCGTCAACGATCAAAGTGACAATTAATGGCACCAATGATAAAGCGACGGTCAGTACCGCAACGGTCAGTGTGGATGAAACTGACAAAGCGGTAACGACATCAGGAACGTTGACCAGTACTGACGTGGATAATCCAGATAATGCATTCACACCGGATTCTATTTCAGGCACCAACGGTGACCTGACTATTGATGCTAATGGTCATTGGGTCTTCACCGCCAACAGTGCGTTTAATCAATTGAATGTCGGCGATAAGGTCGAAGAGA